>PMSZ01000232.1:4377-5016 GCA_003168235.1 Acidobacteriaceae bacterium | reverse complement strand
CGCGCCGCCGCTCGCGGATTCCACGTCTGCGTCAACTACCACCGCAACCAGCCCGCCGCCGAAAAAGTAGTCGCCGCCATCCGCCACAACGGAGGCACCGCCATCTCCCTCCAGGCCGACATCAGCAACGAACAAGAAGTGGTCCGCCTCTTCGACCAAACCACGCGCCAGCTCGGCCCCATCACCGCCCTGGTCAACAACGCCGGTATCNNGACCAGATTGACGCCGCCCGCCTGCACCGTGTCTTCGCCACCAACGTCTTCGGATCTTTCCTCTGCGCCCGCCAAGCCGTCCTCCGCATGTCCACCCGCCACGGAGGCCACGGTGGCGCCATCGTCAACGTATCCTCTGGAGCCGCCCGCATCGGCTCTCCCAACGAATACATCGACTACGCCGCGACAAAAGGAGCCATCGACACGCTCACCATAGGCCTGGCCAAAGAGGTGGCCGAAGAAAAGATAAGAGTCAACGCCGTCCGTCCCGGCCACATCTACACCGAGTTCCACGCCCTGGGAGGCGAACCCAACCGCGTCGACCGCGTCAAAGTCCAAGTCCCCATGCAGCGCGGAGGCCAACCCGAAGAAGTAGCCGCCGCCATCCTCTGGTTATTGTCCGAAGAAGCCAGCTACATCACCGGCG
>PMSZ01000232.1:808-4251 GCA_003168235.1 Acidobacteriaceae bacterium | reverse complement strand
GACACCTGACACCTGACACCTGGGACCTAAGACCTGCCTCCCGTCCCTACGCCTTCAAATTCCACGGCACATTAATAATATTGATCCGCTTCTCCCCGCTCAGCAGCAGCAGCGCCGTCAGCATCTGCCCGCGCTGATTATGCAGAAAATAGTGATACCAGTGCCGCTCCACCATCGTCGGAATCACCACCGCCACCGTCCGCGCCGGATTCTCCTTCTCCACCTTCAACACATAATCCACAATCGGATGGATCACCAGCCGGTACGGCGATGGCAACGTCACCATCTTCGGAGGTCGTCGTCCCTGCGGCGGCCGGTCCTCTGCCCACTTCCACGGCGCTTGTCCCTCATCCGCGTCGCACGTTACGTGCACTGCCTCCACATCCCCAGAAAGCGGCAGCGCAAACTGCATCGCCTTCTCCGTCGCCGCATTCCATCGATCCACCGGCACCAGCACAATCGGAGGCTCCAGATTTTCCGCGCTCAACACCAGTCCGCCCTTCAGCGCCACCTCCGCATTCGTCAAATCGTAATGCCGCCGTATCCGCCCCATAAAAATCAGCAACGCCGGCACCAGCATCACCACCACCCACGCTCCCGCCGCAAACTTCGCCACCAGGATCACTCCCAGCGTCAGCCCCGTTGCCACCGCGCCGATCCCGTTGATCGCTATCCCATGCGCCGCTTCCCATCCCTTGGCGTTTTTCCACCAGTGCGCCACCATCCCCGCCTGCGACAACGTGAACGCCAAAAACGCGCCTAGCGCGAACAACGGAATTAGTCTGTCCGTCACGCCCCGAAACAAAATCAGCAGCAGCGCCGCCAGAATCGCCAGTCCCCAGATCCCCTGCGAAAACACCAGCCGCCGTCCTCGCGTCGAAAGCGAATGCGGAAGATAATCGTCCCGCGCAATCATCCGGCACAGCCGCGGAAAATCCGCAAACGATGTGTTCGCCGATAAACACAGCACCACCAGCACCGACAGCATCGTCACATCGTAGAAAATTCCTTTTCCCGCCACCGCCGCCGTCAACAGCGACAACACGCTCTGGTATCCCGCCGCTCCCGGATCCGTCGCCATGATTCCGTAGTACTTCACCAGTACCGCAATTCCACCCAACAGCAATATCAGGATCGCAATAATTGCCGTCAGCGTAGCCCGTGCCGCCGGAATCACCGGTTTTTTGAAGGCCTGCACTCCATTACTCACCGCCTCTACGCCCGTCAATGCCGTGCATCCCGAAGCAAACGCCTTCAGCAGGATCCACGTTCCCACCATCGTCGCCGTCGACGCTTGTCCCGCCGTCGCCGCCAAAACCGTCACCGCCACCGGATGCCCGCCCGATGCAATCACCTTATAAAATCCCACCACGAGCACAATCGCCAGCGTACCCACAAAAAAGTATGTCGGAGCCATGAATGCCGATCCCGCTTCTTTCACTCCCCGAAGATTGACCACCGTCAATATCACCAGCACCGCCAGACAAAGCCCCAACGTGTGCTTCTCCAGCGACGGCACCGCCGAAACCAGCGCCCCAATTCCCGCCGAAATCCCCACCGCCACATTCAGCAGATAATCGATCATTAACGCCGCGCCCGCCAGCAATCCCGCGCCTTCGCCCAGATTCTCTTTCGCAACCGTGTACGATCCGCCCCCCATCGGATACGCCCCAATCGTCTGCCGGTAACTGAAAAAAACAATGACCAGCAACGCAATAATCGCGAACGTCAGCGGAACGATGTACTTCACCCCCAGCAACCCCAGCGGCAAAAGAATCGTCAGCGCCGCCTCCGGCCCGTATGCCGCCGAACTCAGAGCATCCAGCCCAAACGTCGGAATCCCCGCCGCCGGAGTGATCCTCTCTCCCTCGTCCTCCGAAGATGCCAATGGCCGCCCAAACAAAACGTTAACGATTCCCATGTCCCCTCATTAATAAGGCGTGAACCAAGCCCTGAACCTCAGCCCCACCACCTGATAGCGCCAACCATCGGCTGCTACATCCATCTTCGTCTTGGAGCGGTTCGCGGCCTCAGCACGCCGATCTACTTCCAGGTAATTCGATCCCCGTTGATCAGGATCAGTTTGCGCATCTCGGACCGGTTGCGGTCAAAACGAATCGCTGCATAGGTCCCGAGATATGGCCTCTGGATCGTGACTGTCTGCATCGCCCTTTCATACCTGGCAGGCCTGATAGTGCCAATGATTTGGCTCAACGTTATTCCAGGTGCGTAAAGGGCGGCATGTCCGTTGACAGTGACCGTCGATAGCAAGCTGGCAGTGCCATCCGGAAATATGAGGCAAGCGGTTTCGGGAGAACCTTGAACACACTCGTGTTCTCCGTCTCGCATGATCTTGCCTGCAAGTTGGTCAGAAGCATCCCGCGTTCTGGCGCCAAGCAGCATCGCATGCCGCTTCTGGTCCGTTTCCGGGGTCTCCTGCGCAAGGATAAGGCGAAGGGACGGATACTCCGCGAACTTCTCGAGTACATTGGATGCGATTGCACCGGCGTCGCCTCTAAGGTCTTTCCGTGATCCCCTTAGAACTAGTGAAACACCGGCCGGCGATCGGTCTTGAACAGTAAGCAAAGCTTTATCGCTGCCAGTTATCTTCCCTGCTACCGTGATCGCAGACTCGATCTCAATCTCCATGCCAGGATGGAGATCGACCAGACCGTACGAACCTAGAGAATAGTAGAAGATCAGTGCCTCATCGGCGGGAATAGGCATTGCTGCTACCAAACGCTCCTGCATCGCGCTGAGGGCTGCATCTTTTCCAAAGCATCCTATCAAGGAACGCTCTGCCAGCTGTTGGAGGAACGACGTCCATTCACTCCCGGCACTCTCGTAGGCAGAAGGAACGCTCCAACCCTCCGCACTTGGAAACTGAAATATCCACCGCCTTTGATCGGGCGACGGGGCTAGTTCGAACAGGACACCGTGAATCGAACAATGCGCGACGATTTCCTCTGACGAGAAGTCATTTGAAAAGGCTCCAAGCGACAGCTCGGAAATCTGTGTTTTGCCTGCTGACGGTTCCAACCCCGGTGGCAGAAGAAGCGTCAGGCTGGAGTTATCTTTGAGTAAGTATTGGTCTGTTGGAGAGGACGAACGCGTCCTGTGGCAGCCGGAGAGCAGCGCAATTCCCACGAATAGGGAAATGCCCACGAAGAACCTTCGCGCATCAATCCGGAAGCGATGCTCGAACGGGGGTGAGTCTGAGACCAAGTCGGGCACGCGGCAATTGTGCCCCTTCAAAGTCAATTGGCGCAACATCTCCATCGGTGCTCACACGCAAAACCACCTGCGTTACTTCTTGGTATCTGAAACGCTCAGCGGAAAGGCGGCAATCAGATACTTGGCTTGGTCGCTATCGACCTCGCCAAAAAACAAGTTTGCCCCGGCTTCTTCTCCGTAAACGATTCGCGCATTGAAGTAATAAACCT
>PMSZ01000232.1:0-788 GCA_003168235.1 Acidobacteriaceae bacterium | reverse complement strand
CGCCTTCCCCGGTTCGGGCTGCGCCACCGTGTGTTGAGATTCGTCCAGCTTCACCTTGAAGCTGACCTTCTCGGGGCCGCAGGCTGCGGTAGCAGCCGAAGACGGTACCTGGGCAAATGCGGATACGGCAAAAAACATAACTAAGCCGACGATTCTCAATGGCGTTGCTCCAATAAAGCTCAGTCTAGTCTCCATCTCGTCTGGATTAGCAATGAGGCTCCTGCCGAGAGTCCTTGCGACAACGAGAGACTGAGCGCGAAATGTCCAGAGGGCTGTTTCTTGCTCGTCAACGACAAACGGCCAATCGCCTGTACCGATCCACACGGTAAGTNNAGGAGGACCCTGAGCAGGCTGGATTCGGCAGCCCGAACAAAGCCCATGAGTTTTCCGCGACCTCCTAGAACTTCTTCCGCAGAAACTCGAACAGGATATAGCCGATGATTCCCGCGATCATGGCGATTTCGAAATTGGCCATGGTAAATACATCTTCGATCGCCCAAGCCAATCCTCTCTTTAACCCTTGTCCCGACCGCTCAAATTCTCCCATCAGGAGATTGGAGTAAAACAGGAAGACAATAAACCCGACCTCGATCACCGCTCTCCAGATATTTCCCTTCATAGCGGACACGGCTCCGGCGCCGGCATCGCACGCGCACGTTTCTCGCTCGCGCTCCTCACTTCCCGCCCTGCTTGCTCAGGATGGCCTGCGCCTGCTTCTGCATCTTCGCGGCCTCGTCGTCGCGATGTAGCAACTGCAGAACCGCAGCATAGCTATTCATGGTCTCAGC
>PMSZ01000050.1 GCA_003168235.1 Acidobacteriaceae bacterium | reverse complement strand
GCGAGTGGACTTTCGACGAGAAAGATCTGCGGGCGGCGTTTGACAAGCACACGAAAGCCATCATCGTGAATACGCCGAACAATCCTACGGGCAAGGTGTTTGTGCGGGCGGAGTTGGAGTTGATTCGCGATCTTTGCGTGGAATTCGATGTGCTGGCGATCACCGACGAGATTTACGAACATATTCTGTATGACGGGACGGAGCACGTTTCGATGGCGTCGCTCGAGGGGATGCGGGAGCGGACGGTGACGATCAGCGGAATGTCGAAGACGTACAGCGTGACGGGATGGCGCGTGGGGTGGGCCGTGGGGCCGGAAAAGATTACGAATGCGATCCGCAAGGTGCATGATTTCCTGACGGTGGGTGCGCCGGCTCCGTTGCAGGAAGCGGGAGCGGCGGCGCTCGGTTTGCCGGCTTCTTACTATTCGGAATTGGCGACGCGGTATAAGACGCGGCGCGATCATTTGATTCCGGCGCTGGAGAAGGCCGGGTTTAAGTGCTATCCGCCGCGGGGCGCGTATTACGTGATGACGGATATTTCGGGGTTTGGGTTCGCGAACGATGTGGAGTTCGCTTCTTATCTGGTGAAGGAGGTTGGGATTGCCTGCGTGCCGGGATCGAGTTTTTACAAGCACGCGAAAGACGGATCCCAACAGGTAAGGTTCGCGTTTTGCAAGAAGCCTGAGACACTGGACGAGGCAGCGCTGCGACTGGAGAAGGTGCGGGCGCGTCCGGTGCGAGGGTAGTGTCCTAAATTGCCGTTTTTTCACCACGGAGTCACAGAGTCACGGAGAAAACCTTGAACCTCCCAAAAACTAGGCGGGGAAGGTTTTGCCAAGCCGTTGGGTTTCTCTGCGTCTCCGTGTCTCTGTGGTGAAAAAATAGATTAGTGCCGTTCAGCGCAAGGGGCGGCGAAAGTAGCGCAAAATCCACAGCTAATTGCGCTATACTTCGCCTCAACGCGGAAATATTCCTGAAAGCGAGTTCCCATGTCTGTGAAAACCGTGGAAGAGGTATCTGCCGAGGTTCCGGCTGAAGATTTTCAGGCGCTGGAAGAGAAAGTTTATCGCACTATTGAGTTGTACAAGGCCGCGAAAGAAGCGCGGGCGACGGCCGAGCGCGACGTGAAGCGGCTGCGGGAGCAACTGGAAGAACGCGAAGAAGAAAACGAAACCATGCGCCGCGAACTGATACAGATGCGCAAGGACCGGGAAAACATCCGCGGGCGGGTGGAGAAGATGCTGGGACAGATGGACAGTCTGGCGCACGAACAGGCGAGCTGATCTGGGCGCGGCTTCCAGATTGGATTTGTTGCGGTGAGAGAGTAGAGTCAAAATCAAAGTTCAAGGCTGCAGGCCAGGGTGCCCGCGCCAAACGATCACGATATGGCAACTGCCAGCAAACAAGCTCCGACGGACGCGATGAGTAACGGCAGCGGGAGCGTGCGCGTGGAAATTTTCGACCAGGTTTACAACCTGCGTGGGTCGGATGCGGAGTACATTCTAAAGCTCGCCGAGTATGTGGATGGCAAGATGCGCGCGGTCTCACAACAGACAGCGACGGTCGATTCGGTGAGGCTGGCGGTGTTGGCGGCGCTGAATATTGCGGATGAATATCATTTATTGAAGCGGCGAGTTGCAGTTCCGGCGGCGGAAGCGCAGCAGCGGGCGAGCAAGCTGGCAAGCGCGCTGGATGAAGTGCTGGACGAGGAACGGCGGGCGGGGTAACGGAACCTCAGCGGCTGAAGCCGCTTCTTACTTGATGCCTTGATCGCAGCGCTGAAGCGCTGCGCCACCCAAAAACTCATCGGTAGAAGCTGTTCGGCTGTGCGTGGCAAGCCTTTTGCGTTCCAGTAGCAAACTTTCGGCCATCTATTTTGCATTTTCCACTTGCGAATCTGTTCGAGGTTTCCTAGCATCCATAGGTGAAAGTCGACCTGCGGGGTTGGTGATGGTGGTAACCGATTTTTGAACCAATGCCGAATGAACGGGGACTCGACTCGCAAAAAGATCCGGTGTGCTACGTTCCGTCATGCGGAAAAGCCTAAAGGGTCGCGGCGGGTTCCCACCGTCTGAGACGGGTTCATTCTCGGCCCACCACACGGCGCAGCGGGTCGGCTTCTTTATTTCAGGTCGCAGGTGTCGGGTGTCAGGTCTCAGGAAAATCAAAATCGCGCGTTAAGAGATCGGCACCATTGCGGAATGCCAGTTGCGCTTTTCCTAAGACCTAAGACCTGATACCTGAGACCTGCTTTCCTGACACCTGAGACCTGCCTTCCTGCTAGACTCTTCTAGAACTCTCACTCCATTTGGAGCATCTAAACTAACGTGTTTCCTCGACTTTTTCATATTGGCAGCTTCTATCTGCCGACGTATGGGCTCTTGGTCGCTTCGGGCGTACTGATCGGGCTATGGATCATCGTGCGCAATTCGGAGAAGCAGGGGATCAACGGCGACGATGCGTGGAACCTCGGGATTCTGGTGGTGTTGGCTGGAATTATCGGAGCGAAAGTTCTTTACATCATCAACGATTGGAGCAGTTACGCCAACAACTGGCGGGAGATTTTCAGCCTGAATACGCTGCAAGCAGGCGGAGTTTTTTCCGGCGGGCTGATTGCTGCCATCGGCGCCGGGATCTGGTATATGCGGCGGCATCACATGCCGGCGCTGCGCACGATGGATGGGATCGCTCCGGGACTCGCATTTGGCCACGTGCTCGGGCGCTTCGGTTGTTTCGCGGCCGGTTGCTGTTACGGGAAACCGACGAGTCACTTCTGGGGTGTGATCTTCACGAATAAGTTGGCGCATGATGTGAGTGGGACTCCGCTGGGGGTGAGGATTGA
>PMSZ01000389.1 GCA_003168235.1 Acidobacteriaceae bacterium | reverse complement strand
GCGCAATCGTGAGTAGAGTCTTATGGCGGTTTTCGCCAACTACGAGCTTGGTTCTTTGTTTCCGACTGGCCGACGATCCGCGCAGAACATGATGTACTGACTGACAGCGAGGCGCATCGAGGAAGGTGGTAGAGTCATCGATGAAACAAGTGAGGTAGATATGGGTCCCAAAACGCTAGCCCCCATCATCTTGTTTGTCTTATTGAGCTTTACGTGTGGCACGCGTGCGCAACAGTCTGGAAGGTCCGTGGCTCCTTCTCCCTCCCCTGCATGGAATGACAATTCTCTAATGACCGTTCAGAAAACGAGAGGAGAGCCTGATCGACCAGGCGATGTCAAGATCGAGTTCTACGGACACGATGCATTCAAGATCACATCGCCGGTCGGATTGACGGTTCTGACGGATCCTTGGAGGAATGACTCAACAGGAGATTACCCAAAGTGGTTCCTGACCGAGTTTCCAGCCATCCGGGTCGATATCGTTCTTTCCACTCACGCTCATTTCGACCATGACGCTGTCGAGCGCCCGAAAGGGCTCATGGTCCTTCAGCGTTTGGTCGGTCAGTTTAGGCTGGGCGATGTCGAAATTACAGGCCTGGCCGACAAGCACAAATGTGATCCGACAGCTGACCATAAGGCGGAGAGCGCCCCTCGACTTTTTCATACAGAAACTTGTCCGCCGAATAACGTGATCTGCTTCGATAACGCAATTCAGATCATTGAGACGGGTGGATTGCGGGTCGCTGTCTGGGGGGACAATCGCCCGGTGCCTGATCCCTCCCTCGATCACGATTTAAGAAATGTAGACGTCCTCATTCTTCCCGTCGAGACAATCCTCACACGCACTGAGGTAGATGCAATCGTGCGGAAATATGATCCTAAGGCTGTGATTCCAGCCCACTATTTTGTCAAGGGTTTGACGACCGACGTCTCCGGTCTGGATTCCGCCGATGGATGGGTAAACGAGCGAGGAAAGGTCCCGGATGCGGATGTTCTCCGCCTTGATAGCGCGGAGTTGACGCTCAATGCGGCCGAGCTGAAAGGATCCCATCATAGGGTCTATTACTTCGGGAACCACTTTGAGAAGAAATAGAGATTTGATCAGCAAAGCCGGGTTCCATCGCCGATTTGATTGTCTCCTTGCCGTCAGTTTCCGGGTGACGTCAGTGCGAAGTTGACTGTCGTAATCAGGCCACTGCACTCAGACTCCCGACTGGGGTCGATGACCATTATCACGGCATAACGCCAGGTGGGAATGTAGAATGAGCCGACCTCGACTAACACATGGGAACGCAACAGCTTAGTCGGGCCGGGCGATCTGCCTTCTGGCGATACGCAAGGCTTTGCCAACATCGTCACGTGGGCTGACTCCCCGAAGATGGCACAGCAAAACGTGTCGGAGGTTCTCAAGTCTTATAGATGGGAAGTTCTAGGGATTGAAGCTACTCGCCTTTGGACGAGTCAAGAAGCTACGACGACGAAGTTTTAGACATCTTTGATCAAGCTAGGACGAATCCGAATGCTTGCATCATCGGAACCGTTCTCACCTACAAGCCAGACTAGTTGGTCCTGAGCAGAACATCGACTGTAGACATCGATTTTGAAACGTTTTATATTACAGGCGGATTTTGATATCGAGACTGAGGTGACCGTTCCATGAGATCCCTATTCCTGCAAATCGCTCTTCTCATTCTCGCCGTTGCCACGAGTTCTTCTGCTCAAGACTCGCATTACTCACCCAAGGGACAGCAGATTCCCGTACCAGAATGCCTGACGATGAAGGGACTTTGGGAGGGAGGCTCGAAGCCGTGCAGTCAGACGGAACATGACACATGGCTTGCCGATATTACGCACTGGAGAATGGAACGTCGTATTCGTGTTGGCTACGATGGTGCTAGGTACGATCTACCCGCCTTGAAATGGACCCAGTCGAGTTTCATGCAGCCCCAGATGATGGTTCAGGATCGGTACTTTTATGATCCCGTCGCGGGGAAGTACACCGTGGACCGGTACCTTGACGACCTTGAGAAGCGCTACGGCGGTATTGATTCGGTCCTGATCTGGCCAACCTACCCGAACATGGGAATCGACAATCGGAATCAGCACGACATGATTCGCAGCATGCCTGGAGGTGTTCCCGGGGTAAGGCAAATGATTAGCGACTTCCATCGCCGCGGCGTGAGGGTTTTGTTTCCGATGATGATGTGGGACCAAGGCGTCCGGGATGCCGTCATATCTTGGCCAGATGCGATCGCCAGTCTGATGGCGGAAGTCGGCGCCGACGGCATCAATGGCGACACGCAGGACGGTGTTCCTCTGGCATTCTCGCTAGCCGCGGACAAAATTGGCCATCCACTTGCGTTTGAGCCCGAGGCGGGACCGTCAGATGAAGCCTTAGCGTGGAACGTGATGACTTGGGGCCAATACCAATTTCCTTTCACTCCGCTCGTGGACAAATATAAGTGGCTTGAAACGCGGCACATGGTCAACATCTCGCACCGTTGGAACCGCGACAAAACCGACGATCTGCAGTTTGCTTTTTTTAACGGGGTTGGCTGGGAAAGTTGGGAGAACATCTGGGGCATCTGGAATGGAATCACGCCGCGCGACGCAGAAGCCACCCGGCGCATGGCA
>PMSZ01000320.1 GCA_003168235.1 Acidobacteriaceae bacterium | reverse complement strand
GTAAAAGCGATTCAGCTTATTTGAAATTTGGATCGTCGCCGGTCTTCCACTGATGACATTTCTCCTTTTCTCACGTCCAATTCAGTGACGGCAAATTGAGGAACTTTTTCCCAGGTTGGTTCGTATGAATAGACATATGGAACTCCAATATCAAATCGAGTGCTTGCATGACGTAGCGGTCGTGAACCTGTTGGGTCGCATGGTGCGCGGCGTTGCGCTCGACGAGTTCAGGCGCAAGATCGAGCAACTGGATCGCGTCCGCGTGCTTGTGCTCGACGTTTCTCAAGTCCAGCAACTCGACGCCGGCGGATTGGGAACGCTGTTGCTGGTGCGTCGCTGGGCGATGCAGAAATCGGCAAAGGTGAAGCTGGTGAATCCTCCGGTGTTCTTCAACAGGATTCTGGACGCGACGCATCTCAGCTCTGTCTTTGAGGTTTCTTCACTTCGCGAAGCCATTTCTATCCTGCGCTCCAACGACTGTCGGCCGCGATTCGCGATTGCCTGAGCGCATGAGCAATGGAATATTCGCGGATTGAGGCGTATTGCGCCTACGGTTTAACCGTCTTCGCGTTGGCGTCGCTTTTGGCCACTGTTCGACTGCCAGGGATGATGTGAGGCTTGGCGAGGGTTCCGGTGAGCGTCCACGATTGCTCGTCGCCGCGGGTCAATACAACGTCCAAACCACCGTTTGCAGAAGCAGTCCCGCTGATCTGATAAATGCCATCGCGTGATTCCAGTTTGCCGGAGGATAGTTTCCAACTACCTTGCTGAAGACGTAGGTCTCCTTCAAACCGGTGAACCGGCAGCGGCGCGGTCGAGCCCGGAATTTCAACATGCGGCAAGCTGCCATTTCGTAAGACGAACTGCAACCTGGCATCGGAGCGCCTCAGCAGTTCGCGAAAACTGTCGCCGGATCCATCCAGCTCAAAATTCCCATCGGCCTTTCCGTCAATCCAGTCGTCATCCATCAGCGTGGCCGCTTGCGCCAGCGAAATGCCGTTCAAGGTTCCCGAGCCGTGGTAGTGAATGCCGTGCGCGGAAGCGTCGCTTTTAGAGACATCGTTGTCCGCAACACTGGCGGAAGCATTGGTTGGCGACGGATCGCCAGATGAAACATCGCCCGCAGAAGGATTACCCGAAAGAAGATCGATGGTCCAGTTGCCCTGATGCGTGCCCTGCAGCACTTGCGCTCGAAGGCCGGTGAGCGCGATCTTTTTCCCATCCAGTTCCACTTTTGTCACTAACTGCGTCACGGCTAATTTCTTCAGTCCGAGCTGGCCGATATGAAGGCTTCCATGTGCCCGAACTGCGAGAAGCGGCGACGGCCCCGCCGGACTCTTGGAGTCGGAATTCAAGATGAGGTACCACGGACGTTTCGCGGGATGCGGGGTAAGCCACGCAACCAAGTCCCCGCTTGTGAGTTGGTCGGCCGTGAGATCGAATTGAAAAATACAACTTGGTGCAGCGCTTCCAAAGTCTGGGGTTGTGTTTGAAATTGCGCTGGTCGCCGTGCTCGGTGCCGTGCAATGTCGTGGCGAACTCGCTTCCCCACTCCAATGCGTGCTACCGATGCGCGCGGAAATCTTTTCCATCGATACCGCTTCCGGCGAGAGCGCGATCGTAGCTGAGACAATCTCCAGCGGCTCGTTCAGTCCGCGGATCGCCGCACGCACGTTTCGTAATTGTGCGGTTCCAAGAGCAACGGGACCGGTAAATCCCTGCCATGGTCCGGAGACGCTCACGTCCAGGCTGGCCGAGCCTTGCGCCGGTGGGCGCGCGATCGGCAACGCCATTACGTTCTCAACTCCGAACAGGTCTTTGATCTCCAGTTCGCCGCGCAGAAAAAAACGATTACTGGCGGATGATAGCCAACCGCCGACGTTGACTGGTGCAGCGGAGTTCACCTTCAGCGGCGCTGGCCCGATCCGCAGATGAGGGCCCGCGGGCTCGTCGTCTTTTGTTTCTTTTCTTTTGTCGAAGCGCTGACTGGCAGCCGGCAGGTTGCCAATAGCCGCCGTTGTTGAAACCAGCGCGAGGGGAATCGTGCTGAAGGTCAACTGGTCTTGTCCTCCCACCGCATTCGCGGAATGAGAAACCAGCCGCACGTTGCTCAGCGAACCGGTACCGGACCATAGCGACCCAAACGCCGGCGCCGAGCGTCGTGAGACGATGACCTGCTGCATGGCCTCCGGTGTGCTGCGGGTGGCGCGAAATTCCGCATTCAGTAATCCAGTCGCCGCGAGGTCGCCTGGAATCTGCTGCTTTGCCTGGCGCAGCAATCGAACCATGGAACTCACGGGTACTTTTGTGGCCTCAATCGTCAGATCGTAAGCGGGCGGATCGGCCATTAGAAATGTCTCGCCGCGTAGGCGAAGCGTTCCCTCGCCGACAGGCGATTCGCATAATAGGCCCGTAACCATGCCGGCGACGGCATCGTATTGTCCCGAGCAATTCGCTGTCAGGCGCACATTCTCGCGCTCTACGATGTCGTAGCGGTGGAATCGTTCAATCGCAGTCTCGCTTTCGATCCGCAAAGCTTCCGGAGTGCCTGACAACTTCGCTGAAACACTGACTCCACCGCGCCATCCGCGGTCCCTTCCGCTCAGCAACTTGGTGATCTGTCCCAGTTGGCCCTGCTGCCATAGAGCGGTGATTTGCAGGGGAGTCACCCGCAGGCTGGAAGCGCGCTGCCATGTGGCGTTAAACTGGAGCAACCCGGTATCGGTGAGATTAAAATCCGTACGCACGGGCTCGGCCTTGATGCGCGCGCCCCAGGAATTTTCTGAATCCTGCCAGAGCGCCACGTCGGCGTCCATCAGCGCGTAGGATTTCTTGATCTGGCCAATCTTGAAATTGATCCGGGCATGATCCGCCTCAAGATAGGGAAACGCAGGTCTCGGCTCGTAGGCCGGTTTCCCGGTCGGCGCCACTGGAATTTGTGCGTTGCGCTCGATCAGGCTGGCCAGGTTCCAGCGGCCCAGGTCGTTACGCACCAGGTTGATACTGGGCTCGGTGGCGCTGAGGGTGGCGATCTCGATCCGTCCGCGGAAAAGGGAACGGAGCCTTATGGCTGCGGAAACTTCCTGCGCGCGGATCATTGGTTCAGCGCTGAAGGCGGGATCGTCGTAGATGACGAGCCCTTCAAGATCGAAACCCGGTCGCGGCAGAAGGCGCAAGCGGACGTCGTCGAGCTCTACGCGGCGGCCGAGTGCACTTCCGATGGAGCCGGCGATACGGTATCGCAGGTGGCGCACACCGGGCCGGAACAGAAAGAGGACCAGCAGCACAGCCGCAACCGCAGCGATTACGCGCCTCGAGCTCAGAAAGCCCGATCTCAGAAAGCTCGGTCGCGGAAGTTTCACCGCACGATCCTGAAGGTTCGCGACCAGCGTGTTTCGTCGAAAAAATGAATGACGACATGGGCAAAAAAGCTCAATCGGTCGCCCGCGTCGTGTACCAGGTACTGGTCGGGCGGAGTGATAAACGACCAATAGATGAGCAGCGGACGGCCGATCACGTTTCCTCGTGGAATGAATCCCCAGTAGCGGCTGTCTTTGCTGACGTCGCGATTGTCGCCCATGCCAAAGTAACTGTTCGGCGGCACGACAACATCTCCGCCCTGGATATACGAGGAAAGAGTTGACATCCACTCCTGGCTGGTAATCCCGTACATCTCAGACGGAGGTACGGCAGGGAAGTTGTCACGGTAAGGATCGTAATTGCCGGCTTTATGCTGGGCGTATGGCTCGTTCAGTTTTTCTCCATTGCGGTATACCGCGCCATCGCGCAAGTGGATGCGGTCGCCGGGAACGCCGATGATCCGCTTCACCACGAACAGCCCGGGTTCTTCCGGGGAAAGAAATACAACGATGTCTCCGCGGCGGATCTCGCGATACGGCATGAGCGGGCCCACCCAATGGGTTGGTGGAGCGAACTGCTCGCGGTTCACGAAGACGTGATCGCCGATCAGCAGCGTGTCCTCCATTGAACTGGTGGGAATTTCAAAATTCTGCAACAGGAATGTGGTGACAAAAAGAAAGATGATGAGCAGTTCCACCAGCGAAGCCAGGAATTCGACTGCGGTTTCGCGTGGCTTCTCGTCCACGGTGGTTTCGTTGTCTTTCGGCGCGTTTTTCACTGCTTTCGGCATTTTTTCGCCAAGACCTCAGCGCACCGGCTTCAGCGTTCGCGACCAGCGCGTCTCATCAAAGAAATGAATAATGATGTGCGCCATAAATCCCAACCGGTCGCCGACGCTGCGCATCTCGTACTGGTTGGGCGGAGTCACGAATGACCAGTAGATGAACATGGGGCGTCCGATCACGTTCTTGCGCGGAATGAAGCCCCAATAGCGGCTGTCATAACTGACGTCGCGGTTGTCGCCCATGGCGAAGTAGCTGTTCGGTGGCACGACGACGTCTTCGCCCTCGAGATGCGCCGGCAGTTCCTGAATCCATTGTTCGTTTCTTACTCCGTAATCGTCCGACGGAGGCACGGCAGGAAAGTTGTCGCGGTACGGGTTGTAATTGGCGAGTTTGTGCAGAGCGTAAGGCTCGTTCAGTTTTTCGCCGTTGCGATAGACGATGCCGTCACGCAGGTGGATGTGGTCGCCGGGGACGCCGATAATTCGCTTGACCACAAACAAACCTTGTTCTTCAGGCGAGAGGAACACGACAATATCACCGCGGCGAATCTCGCGATAGGGCAGCAGGGGACCCATCCAATGCGACGGCGGAGCGAACTGCTCGCGGTTCACGAAGACATGATCGCCGATGAGCAGGGTATCTTCCATTGAACTGGAGGGGATCTCAAACGCCTGCAGGATAAACGTGATGATGAACAAGCCGGTGACCAGCACACCCGCCAGCGAGGCCAGGAATTCTATCGTGGTTTCGCGCGGCTTCTCCTCCACCGGAGTTTCGTCGGCTCTTTCGTTATCTCGGACTTCCTCTTTCTTAGGCACTTTTGGCCATCCGTTTCGCAAAATTTCTTATCGCGAAGTTCAGGCGAAGCATCTTCTTACCGCACCAGCCTGAAAGTACGCTCCCACCGCGTTGTCTGGAACACATGCGTCACCGTGTAGGCGAGATGAAAAAGTCTATCACCCACGGTTGGAGTTCCGGGAAGGTCGTTGTTCATGGCGCCTGACGACCAGTAAATCAGCAGCGGGCGCCCGATGATATTTTCGCGCGGGACGAATCCCCAGTAGCGGCTGTCCTGGCTGTCGTCGCGGTTGTCACCGAGCACAAAATAATGGTTCTCGGGGATGATCAACTGGTGGTCTTCGACCAGCTTCGGCATTTCTTTCCACCATTTGGCATCGACTCCATAGTCGGGGGAATCGGTTCGTGGAAAATCGTCTCGATAGTAGTTGCGCAGCGAGGTGTACTGCACATAGGGCTCCTGCACCAGGGTTCCATTGACGTAGACGCGCTTGTTGACCAGGCGCAGGCGATCTCCGGGCAACGCCACGACGCGCTTTACAAAGTCCTGCGCGGGATTCACCGGATAATGGAATACGATGACATCGCCGCGGCGGACGCTGCGATAAGGTAGAAGGCGATTCCATCCCGCTTTGCCGCCGTAGCAGAATTTATCGACCAGCAGGTAATCGCCGATCAGCAAGGTTTTTTCCATGGATTCCGACGGGATGGTGAATGCCTGCACGAGAAAGGTCACTACAAAAACGGCGATCACAATCGTTCCCGCGACGGATTGAATCGTTGCGGGCCAATCGCCAGCGGAAATCTTTTCACTCCACGACATAACCACAATACATTTCTGTTGACGCTACACCTTTGGATGCGGCGCTTGCGGCGAAGCAGCCAGATACTCCAGCGCTTGCCGGGCCGCTTCCTGCTCTGCCCGTTTCTTGGTCGCGGCTTGAGCGCGCCCAACGAATTGCGCCAGCGCTGGCTCGTGGATCCTGACCTCAACCGTAAAGCTTTTCTTGTGCTCCGGGCCTTCCTCCTTCACCAGCATGTAAACCGGCTGCGGACCGCCTCGGGCTTGCAGAGCTTCCTGCAGCGCGGACTTGAAATCCATCACCGGGATCGCGCTGGTTTCGAGGTTCATCTGCGCCAGTTCCGGCTCAACGATCGCGCGCACAATGAAGTTGCAGGCCACCGTCCACCCGCCGTCGAGATAGAGCGCGGCGAGGATCGCTTCCAGCGCATCTACCAGTAAACTTGCCTTGTTGCGGCCGCCACTCTTTTCTTCGCCGCGGCCAAGGCGCATGTAGCGACCGATCTGTAATTGCTCGGCCACACGCAGCAAATGCCGCTGACCGACTAGGTGCGCACGGAGCTTGGAGAGCTGTCCTTCCTGAAACTTAGGGAAGCGGTGGAAAAGCGTCTCGCTTGTGACCAGGCCGAGCACGGCGTCGCCCAGGAACTCGAGCATTTCGTTATCACCGGCGGGCGAACCATTGCCTGCGCCCAACGCCTCCACCTCGCGAGCTTGCGAGCTGTGAGTGAGGGCCTGCTCCAGCAGTTCCGGGCGCTGGAAGCGGTGACCCAGGCTCACTTCCAGTTCCATGATGTCGTGTGACTTCATTCTCGTAGAGAGACGCGGAGTCGCGGCCATCCGCGTCTCCGCAGGGGTGGCTTTAATTCTTGGGCGGAGTCTGCGCTTGTGCCGGTGGCGCAGCTCCGGTGAGCGCCTGCAAACGGTCGCGTTCATGGCGCGCCAGCGTTCCGATGGAGGTGTTCTCCTTGGTCATGTCGACCGCTTTGTTGGCCCATTTGAGTGCGTCGACATAAAGCTTCTGCTGTTTCTCTTTATTGTCGGAGGCCGCCGTCCCCTGCTTATCAATCACCAGCGCCAGACGAAGAACGTCCACCGGCGTCGGGTCGCTGGGGTAGGCGTCGATGGCCTTCTGCAGGTCATCTTGCGCGACCACATAGTTTTCTTTCCGGTATTCGATGGCTCCCATAATCGAGTAAGCCTGCGAGCGCAATCCCGATTTGTACGCGTCGATCTTCTCCTGCGGCGTCCCCGCCTGGACGGCGATGTCGGTGTCGATGGTCTGCAAAGACTTCTGCGCCATAGCGATGGCGTCGGCGTAGCGCTGGTCCTTGTCGATGTCGGTGTCGCGGGTTTTTTCGGCAATCACCGTGGCGACCGCTTGCAACGCATCAGGATCATCCCCATCCGCCGCGAGAACCTTGCGGCCCATCGCTTCGACCTTCTCGGCGTTGTTGGCGCTCTGGTAGAGGTGCATCGCATTCTTGTACAGC
>PMSZ01000283.1 GCA_003168235.1 Acidobacteriaceae bacterium | reverse complement strand
GCCTGGGGATTCGCGCGCGGCGGCACGGGCGCGATTTCAAATGCGATTGCCGACGCGGCTCGCGAGGCTGGAGCCGAGATTCGCACGGAAGCTCCGATTGCGAAGATCATGGTGAAGAATGGACGCGCGAACGGCGTCGTGCTGGCCAACGGAGACGAGATTTACGCTGACGTTGTTTCTTCGAGCGTCGATCCGCGGCTGACTTTTACCAAGATGATCGAACCGGGCAATCTTCCCGACGAATTTATGGAAGGCGTGAAACGCTACAAGTTCCGCGGGTCGTCGGGCAAGGTGAATATGGCGCTTGACGGGTTGCCGAATTTTAAATGCATGCCGGGAGTGGGAGCGCACCTGCGCGGCGCCATGTCGATTTCGCCGAGCGTCGAGTACATGGAAAAGGCGTATGACGAAGCGAAATACGGGCATTGGTCTTCACATCCATACATCGACATGGTGATTCCGACGCTTACCGATACTTCGCTGGCACCGCCGGGTAAACATATTCTTTCGTGCTTCGTGCAGTATGCACCGTATAAGCTCGCTCACGGACTCGACTGGGACACGGAAAAAGAAAAATTCGGCGACAACGTGGTGAACACCATCGCTGAATACGCGCCCAATATCAAAGACATCATTCTGCACCGGCAGGTTGTAACGCCACTCGATCTTGAACGCACGTGGGGATTGACTGAAGGCAATATTTTTCAGGGCGAACTCTCGCTTGAGCAATTATTTTTCCTGCGGCCGGTTGCGGGATGGGCGCAATTCCGCTCGCCGATCAAGAACCTTTATATGTGCGGATCGGCCACGCATCCGGGGGGCGGCATCATGGGCGCGCCGGGGCGTTTGGCGGCACTGGAAATCCTGAAAGACGGTGCGGCCTGATGCCTGTGCACAAATCAGCCGGCGACACGCGCGATGTGGTCATCGTTGGCGGCGGACACAACGGTCTGGTCACCGCCTTCTATCTTGCCAAAGCCGGATTTAAACCGCTCGTGCTCGAACGCCGTGCGCAGGTGGGCGGCGCGGCGATTACCGAAGAGTTCCATCCGGGATTTCGCTGCTCCACGCTCGCACACAACGCGGGACCGCTGCGCGCTGACATTGTGCGCGACATGCAGCTGGAGAAGCACGGACTGAAGCTGACGACGCCCGATGTGAATACTGTTTCGTTGCTGCCCGACGGGCGGGCGCTCGTGCTGTATTCCGACGCAAAACAAGCTGCCGAGGAAATCGCGAAATGGTCGCAGAAGGATGCGGCTTCTTACGCTGACTTCGGCGCGGCGCTCGGCAAGATAGGCAGGGTCATTGGCGAGGCGCTCGCGCTAACGCCTCCGAACATCGATAGCCCGAGCAGCGGAGATCTATGGGGGATGCTGAAGACGGGACGCTCGATACGAAACCTGGGCAAGAAAGACTTGTATCGGGTGCTGCGCTGGGGGCCGATGGCGGCAGCCGATCTGGTTGCGGAATTCTTTGACACCGAACCGTTGCGCGCCACCATCGCCGCTCGCGGCATCTTCGGAACTTTTCTCGGTCCATGGTCCGCGGGAAGCGCGCTCGTATTGTTGCTGCGAGCGGCTGCCGATCCGAGTCCGGCTGGAAGCATCCAGTTCCCCGCCGGCGGAATCGGCGCGATCACGCAGGCCATGGCTGCAGCGGCGAAACAGGCGGGCGCGGAGATTCGCACGGACGCGGAGATCGCGGAGATCCGCGTGAAGGACGGCATCGCGACCGGAGTCGTGCTGGCATCGGGAGAAGAAATTTCCGCGCGAGCGGTGGTCTCGAACGCCGACCCCAAAAGAACGCTGATGCGGCTGGTTGATCCTGCGCACCTCTCCCCGGACTTCATACAGAAAATCAAGAACTACCGCTGCATGGGGACGGTTGCGAAAGTTAATCTGGCGTTATCCGCGCTGCCGGAGTTCGCCGCGCTCAAGGGAAAAGGTGACGGCTTGCTCCGCGGCCGTGTCCAGATCAGCCCTGAGATTGATTACCTGGAGCGCGCTTTCGACGAGTCCAAGTACGGCAACTTTTCGCGTCAGCCCTATCTTGAAATGACGCTCCCGTCTCTGGCCGATGCTTCGCTGGCTCCGGCGGGGCAACATGTGATGTCGGTTTATATGCAGTATGCGCCCTATACGCTGAAAAATAGCGACTGGGAAAGCCAACGCAAAGCACTCGGCGAAACGGTGGTAAAGACGATTGCACAGTATGCGCCGAATCTGCCGCAAATTATTCTGCGCCATCAGATCATCACGCCCAAGGACCTTGAAGAAACTTACGGCCTCACCGGCGGCCACATTTTTCACGGAGAACTTGCGCTCGATCAGTTCTTTACCATGCGTCCGCTGCTCGACTGGGCGCGCTATCGGACGCCGATCGAACGGCTGTATTTATGCGGGAGTGGAACGCATCCCGGAACCGGGCTCACCGGCGGTTCGGGCGCGAACGCGGCGCGCGAGATTGCCAAGGCGTTGAAAAAGTAGGCGCGGAATTCTTCTTTGTACTCCCGGCACGCTCCGGGCCAAAATCAAAATCCGCGAACCACGGGTTACACCGAGGAGCGCCGAGTAAACCGCTACACTTATTTGTAATGATGCATAATTCCGCCATCCTTCTCGTCTCTTGTCCCGACCGCAAAGGCGTAGTCGCATCGATTGCCGATTTTATTTTCAAACACAACGGCAACATCCTGTGCAACGACGAGCACGGAGACGAAGCGTCGAACCTGTTTCTGACGCGGGTTGAGTTCGACGTGGCTGATTTCGATTTTGATTTTGCGGAATTTTCCCAACGTTTTTCTCCCCTCGCGCGTGAGTTCCAGATGGACTGGCGCGTTGCCCGCTCCGCCGACCGGCCGCGCGTCGCCATTTTCGTCTCGAAGTACGACCATTGCCTGCAAGACCTGCTCTACCGTCAGCAGAGTGGCGAACTGCATTGCGATATTCCGCTGATAATTTCCAACCACCCCGACAACCAGCGGATCGCCGACTTCTACCGAGTGCCTTATTTCGTCATACCTGTCAGCAAAGAAAACAAGCGTGAGGCAGAGCAGAAACAGATCGCTCTGGTGCGCGAGCATCAATGCACCCTGGTCGTGCTGGCGCGTTACATGCAGGTGCTCTCGCATGAGCTCATTGAGAGCATCGGCTCGGAGAACCTCATCAATATTCACCACTCTTTCTTGCCTGCATTTGTCGGGTCCAAGCCCTACCACCAGGCGTTTCAGAGGGGCGTCAAGATTATCGGAGCCACCTCCCACTACATTACTCGCGTGCTCGATGACGGACCCATCATCGAGCAGGATGTCGTCCGCATTTACCATCGCGACACAGTCGACGATCTGTTACAAAAAGGCCGCGACCTGGAAAAAATGGTCCTTTCACGCGCGGTGCGATGGCACGTGGAGAACCGCATTCTGCTCTACGGGAACAAGACGGTCGTCTTCCAATAGTGGGTTTTGGCCAGTGTTTACGCGGGGGAAATGGTGCAGTCACTTCCGTAACCAGGTAACCAATTGCGTCGCCGGTTCCTTTCAGTTTTACTAGCTAGATAGTCCCCCGAAAAATAGTGCTGCGCCATCTTGGAGGAGTTGACTTTGCTTGAGGATCCCCAATGGGAACTGGCCTTGCTGGCCACCGTGCAAAGTTTCTACCAGCGGCTGCTGAGCGACCAACTTGGAGGAGAACTTCCCGCACCTGCCGAACTCGCTCCTGACGTCATCGGCGAAACCGAGGATGTACGCTCTACCCTCGATAAGATGCACCTGTGGATCAAGCTGCTCGACATGGCGATCACTCCGGCCATGCTGCGGCTCGCGGTGCAACCGGGGCTTGATCCTGAGGTAGCTGAAGGACTGTTGCGCTACTTTGTGCGCCATCGCGATGACACCGGCGCGAATCGCGATAAAACCGATCTAGTCGCAACGTTTCTCTTTCGCCATCCTCGCGTTCCCGGGCAGTGGGAGCGGCGCGGCTACGGACTCGATGGTTCGATTCCGCTGTCTCCGTTTGAAATTGCGCTGCTTGAGATTCTCTCGGAATCAGAAGCGCCCGTGTTATCGGATGCCGATGTTCAACTGCTGCGCGAATTCAGCCCCTTGCTCGACCAAGCCAATCGCTTTCAGGATTTCTGCGCTCTCATGGATTCTGGAATTATTCAGCGGGTGCGAGAATTGAAAGCTGCGCTCGGTGAATCGATCTATCACCCCGGAGTGCTGGCCACTCTTGCGCCGTACAATGCCGCGTTCGGCGATCGCTTTCATAAGCTATTCGATCTCGCCACGCAAGAGATCAGGGCTTTTGCCAACCGCCTCGAAGAACTCGGCGGCAATATTCTCAGCACAGTTGACGGCGTCGAGATCACAGTCGAGCATGTCGCCACTCTGGACCAGGAGGCGTTGCTGAAGGTCGACTATGCCGCGGCGCTGGAAAAATTCCGCCGCGTGGCGCGGCTGAAAAAGGAGTTGGCGCGCCGTCCGCCGATTCTACCGGTTCATCTGGACTCCAAGTCGGTTAGTCGCGCAAGCGGCCAGGCTGCCGCGGCTGCGCCGGCACTGGCTCCGAAGTATGTTCCGGTTGCGATCACTCCGCAGGCAGTTTCGGTTGAAGAAGCGAAACTGCGGCGAGTAGAAGAATCGATCCGCGTCTTCGTGC
>PMSZ01000345.1:5173-7586 GCA_003168235.1 Acidobacteriaceae bacterium | reverse complement strand
AGGATGGTGGGCTTGTCGGCCGACTCAGTGCCGGTGCGGTCGAAGTAGCGGAGCAGGTAGACGGCGAAGCCTTCGGCGGCCAGGGCCGCGGCGTAGCGTTCCATACCCGAGACGCCGCCACCTGCGCCGTGGAGCGCGATCACGGCAGGCAGCCGGCCTTCGGCCGGCTCCGGCAGGTAGGCGTCGAGGCGGACGGGCTTGCCACCACTCTCGAAAACCAAAGATGTTGGGGTGATGGAAGATGGCATAGCGGACGGCGCGGAGTTTCTACAACCCAACTATTCCTATTCTCATACTTCTATTTATCCCTATTTCGCCGTTCTATCCCGTAGATCTTCTATTCGGTAGATCTTCTATGCGCTGGATCTTCTCTGCGCTAGACCCCGGCTCCGCGCCCACAACCAGTTCAGCAGGGCGGCGGCAACGGTCGCTGCCAAAATCAGGGACTTGCCCCAGTCTACCTGCTTCGAGATCTGCGCGGCAGCAAACAGGGCCACGGCAATTGCCACTCCAAGCACGGATAGCAGCGCTCCTCCTGGAAGCCTGAAGCCGGCGGCCGACGGCTGCTTTCGACGCAGCGGGATCACGGCGGCACAAACCACTCCGTAATAGAACAGGCGGGCAATTACCGACAGCGTGACATTCCAGGCAAAATTTCCGGCCAGCGCCAATCCCCAGACAACTGCGGCGAAGAACAGAATCGAAAACCAAGGCGTGTGAAATCTGGAACCGAGCCAAGCAAACGCTTTCGGCAGATCGCCGCCCTCGGCCAGAGCAAAAGTGACGCGCGGCATGCCGAGCATCTTGGCGCTCAGATATCCGTAGACGGAAATCAGCGCACCGATCGCAACCAGTTGTGCTCCGCGGTCACCCATGGTTACCAATGCGACTTCCGCGAGCGGACGATCGGTGGTTGCTCCCGGTCCCAGCACGCCTACGACGACCCATTGCACGAGCGCATAGATCGCGATGCACGCGACCAGCGCCACCAGCAGGGCGAATCCCGCGTCCCGCGCCGGATTTCTGGCTTCGCCAACGGGAGCGAGCGCGGTCTCAAACCCGCCGTAAGCGAAGATGAGCAGCACTAATGCCTCCATCCACGAGGTTGCCGGCAGGGCGGCCACCGGACCCCACGGAGCGGGATGAAAGAGGGTCAGTGCGGCTCCGGCTGAGATCACCATCAAGAGCGGCAGAATTTTCGCCACCGTAAATACATTGCTGACCACGGCCCCTTGCCGCGCTCCCAGAATGTTGATGAGCGCCAGCAGTCCTACCAGCAAGGTCAGAACGGCAAAGCGCGGCCAGGTTTGTTTCACTCCCGGCCAGAATTGCGCAAGATAGATTACAAACAGATTTGCGTTGGCCGCCGGCGCCGCGGTTTGGGCGAGATAGAGCATCCAGCCAACCAGAATCCCGGTCAGACGGCCGAAGGCGGTGCGCGCGTAGAGGTAGGGTCCGCCGGTTTCGGAAAATTGCGAGGCGACTTCGGCGAAACAGGCCATGATCACCGCCATGGCGGCTCCCGCCATCAGGACGGCCGCCACGCTGCGCGGGCCAAGCAGTTTAGCAACCGTCGAGGGCAAACCGAAGATACCGCTGCCGATGATGGAGTTGAGCGCGAGAGCGGCCAGGCTCCAGCGGCCAATGGCCCGGACGAGCCCGGTTTTCTTTTGGGGCAGATCGCCTTGCGCATGGCCAGGTTGCGCGGAAATCATAGAAAACCGTTTGTACCATACTCGACCCGTCCTTTGGATTAAAGTTGGCTCCGTGACATTCCTGCAGCAACGGCTCACGCGCCAAAGCCGGGGCAGGCCACCGAAGAAAAACGGCTGAAATAGCCTGTCAGACGCGGCTTTTGACTCGAAAGTAACTTCAATTACCGAAGCTCATGCACACGGGGAACCTTTCGCCGCAGGCTCTGCAATGCGATCTTAAGTAGGAAGCAGAAGTCAGTCGAAAGAAGTCAGTCGAACCAAATTAGTTGAACCAGGTGAGGAAGGGATTTTATGGACCGCGAAAACAAGGAAAGCATGGAAGAAATTCATCTTCGCATTTTGCGCGTCACCGACGACCTGCGGATGATTCAGCGCGAACTCAACTGCGCGGCCATGCAGGCCCCTACCGATCCCGAACTGATGGAAGCTCTGGCCGATGCGCCGGAGATGGAAACCATACAGGTGCTGAAATCCGCACTCGACCAGATGCGGCACTTTCTGTGGTTTTACATGCAGGTTGTGACCAGCGACTCGGAGATGGGCGAAAAATTCCGGCAGACGTTGCGACAGGAAGCGGCTCCGCATCCGACCGAAGTGGAGCAACAGTTTCAGAGCGCAACGGATGCCATCATGCTGCGCTATATCGCGGACAGCAAATTTCGCAAACCGAATTAGGGCAGGTGTCAGGTGTCAGGTCT
>PMSZ01000345.1:4453-5125 GCA_003168235.1 Acidobacteriaceae bacterium | reverse complement strand
GTCTTAGGTCTTAGGTCTTAGGGCCTAGCGACACGAGTGGAGCTCGTGCCCTTCCCGTTCTTGCCAAATCCCGAAAAACTTTGTTCGTTATACTTTGGTGGTTGCTCACGCCTGCGCACATCCGCATTGCTGAACCTGCCGACGCGGCGGCCATCGCGCGGCTGGTTAACGATGCCTTTCGCTCGGAGCGCTTCTTTATCGANNCTGAGAAGGTTGGCGCGTTGCTGCAAAAAGGGATATTTCTGTTGCTCTTTGAGCGTGAGAATGCGGCCGAAGTTGGAGACCTGATTGGCTGCGTTTATGTCGAGGTTCGTGGCGAGAGAGGTTACTTCGGGTTACTTGCCGTCGATCCGCAGCGGCAGCGGTCGGGGATTGGAGCGCGGCTGATCGAGGCTGCCGAGCAGCACTGCCGGGCTGCTGGATGCCGCTACATGGACCTGACCATCGTCAACGTGCGGCGGGAGCTGCCTGCGTATTACCGGCGCTTTGGGTACCGGGAAAGCGGGACGCTGCCGTTCCCTGAGGACCAGGTTGCGAAGATTCCGGTGCATCTTGTGCGGATGTCAAAGACGCTGTGAGGCAACAAAAACGGGCGCGCCGGAGCGCGCCCAAGGTTAAGAAGGAAACAAAGTTTTCAAAAACAGCAACGGTTCAGCAGGACAAACTTGGTTT
>PMSZ01000345.1:0-4431 GCA_003168235.1 Acidobacteriaceae bacterium | reverse complement strand
GCCTGGAACAAATCCCATAATGACTGATCGAAGGTCTGCATACCGTACTGCGAGGTGCCGGAGGAAATAGCATCGCGCACGGCGCGCGTTTTCTCGGGAACGAGAATGCACTCGCGGATATAGGCTGTCGTGACCATGACCTCGACCGCGGGAACGCGGCCCTCGGCGTCGGAACGCCGCACCAGGCGCTGGCTGACGATGGCGCGCAAGACGGCGGCCAACTGCAGGCGGACCTGTTTCTGCTCCGCGGGCGGAAAGATGGCAACGATGCGGTTGATGCTTTCGACGGCATCGAGCGTGTGCAGGGTGGAGAACACCATGTGGCCGGTTTCGGCGGCGTGGAGCGCGGTTCCGATGGTTTCCAGATCGCGCATTTCGCCGACGAGAATGACGTCGGGATCCTGACGCAGAGAAGCACGCAGCGCGGCGGAAAATGAGGGCGTGTCGACTTCGACCTCGCGCTGGTTGACGTATCCTTTTTTGTCGCGATGCAGAAATTCGATGGGATCTTCAATGGTGATGATGTGTTCGGCGCGGGTGGAGTTGATGCGGTCGACCATGGCGGCGAGGGTGGTCGACTTGCCCGATCCGGTGACGCCGGTCACGAGCACCAATCCGCGCGGCATGTCGCAGATCTGTTCGACGACTTTGGGAAGAAACAGTTCATCGAGGGCGCGGATTTTGGTGGGAATGACGCGGAGGACGAGCCCCACATTGCCGCGCTGCTGGAAGACGTTGACACGGAACCGTCCCAGGCCGGCGACGCCATAAGCCATATCGATTTCGGTGGTCTCTTTGAATTTCTGTTTTTGGCGTGCCGACATCATGCTGAAGGCCATGTTCAGCATGTCTTCCGCGGAGACGCGCGCCTGTTCGGTGAGCGGCAGCAGGTCGCCATCAATGCGCAGGTGGGGGTAATTTCCCACCTTTAAGTGCAAGTCGGAAGCGCGGCGCTCCATGGCGATGCGGAGCAGGTCGTCAATATTCATGCGGGCGTGGCTCCAGCTACAGCCACTATCATCCACCGGACCACACCCGCACACGAGATGACGGAGGTCACACGACCATTAGGTCGTAGCCAGGGCGCGCCGACTTACGCCGCGGCGCGAATGGGCTCGTCGAAACTGCCGCCATAAATCGAGGGAACTTTCGACCCCATGGGGCGGAGATAGGTCGCCAACTCGCCGCGATGGTGAATGCTGTGATTGTTGACGAATCCCAAATAAAAAACGGCGGGCAGATTGAACATGAAAAACGGAACCGGGGTGAGCAACTGTTCGGCGGTCATCGCGCGAACGCGGTCGAGGGCGCGCTTCGCGTTGGTGTCGTACCAGGCGACGATTTCGGCAATCGTCTTCGGCTTGTCGGCCTCGGCGGGGTTGGCCATGGTGAATTTCAGATCGGCGATGCCGTTGAGAAACTGCACATCGGTGTTGGCAATATGCCAGGCGAGATCCCAGGCGGTGCGGGCGTTGGGGTCGGGACGGTAATCTCTTTTGTCTTCGGGGATGGCGGCCAGGACTTTCTTGGTTATCTCAATTTCCCGGGCGAAGCCGTTGATCATCAGATCGCGATAGGCGAGAGCAAAATCGGGGGTGGGAGCGGACATAATGTTTCTCCTTATATGTGTAGTTGCAGGATATGCGTTAGTTGCCGGAAAACGGGAGTGGATCCATTCTCATTTTCCGGAGTTGACTGAGATGTGGAAGCTAAACTCCGACCGGCAGTTTCACATTCACCGGAACGGGCGTGAGCCAGTCGTAGCGATCTTTTTTCTCGCCGCGGACGATGCCGTAAAATTCGGCCTGCAAAGAACGAGTGATGGGCCCGAGTTTGCCTTTGCCGACGGTAATTTTGTCGACGGAGCGAATCGAGGTAATTTCGGCGGCGGTGCCGGTGAAGAAAACTTCGTCGGCAATATAGAGCGACTCGCGCGGAATTTGCTGCTCGACGATCTTGATGCCGAGGTCGCGCGCGATCTGCATGACCGAGTCGCGAGTGATTCCGGCGAGCACGGAATTGCCGAGTGGAGCGGTGTGCAGCACGCCGTTGCGGACGACGAAGAGATTTTCGCCGGAGCCTTCGCTGACGAAGCCGTTGACGTCGAGTGCGATGCCTTCGGCGTAGCCGTTGACGATGGCCTCCATCTTGATGAGCTGCGAATTCATGTAGTTCGCGCCGGCTTTGGCCATAACGGGCAGCGTGTTGGGGGCGATGCGCGTCCAGGAAGAAATGCAAACGTCGACTCCCTCACTGGCATCGGCGCCCAGATATTTTCCCCAGGGGTAATTGCAGATGTAGATTTCGGTGGGTGAATTGAAAGGATTGACGCCGGCTTCGCCGTAGCCGCGCAGAATGATGGGGCGGATGTAGCAGGGCCAGACGCCGTTGTGGCCGACGAGTTCAACCATGGCGCCGACAATTTCGTCGCGGGTGAATCCGGACTCGATGCGGTAGATGCGGGCGGAATCGATCAGGCGCTGAATATGTTCGGGGGCGCGAAAAATCGCGGGACCCGACGGTAGCGCGTAGCAGCGAATGCCCTCAAATACCGAAGAGCCGTAGTTGACCACGTGCGACATCACGTGGAGCGTGGCGTCGTCCCAGGCGACGAACTTCCCGTTGTGCCAAATCTTGTCTGTTTTTTGGATCGCCATGGAGACTCCTCGCTGAGCGGGTTCGGTGAAGTACAGAATCAAATTATAACGTGGAAGAGCAGGCGGCCATCGAAATCCTCGGGCAAATTTGTCGCGCTGAGAGAAGCGTGCCCGCGCCACAATTATCGAATCCTGACAATGTTGTTGATGACAACTCCAGACGCATCGACGAGCATGAGGCGGGTGGCGACGCGCTCGACTTTGTAGTGGTGGGTGCGATGCAAGACGTAGGCGAATCCGAGCGCCGAGCCAAGACTCATAGTTGAGGCCACAGCTTGTCCGCCGACGCCGCGGGTGACGAGCGGACGAAGCAAAGGATTCACTTCGCGCAGTCCTTCATCCAGGCCGCGCTGCGTGGTAATGCCGTCGGCGGCAACCAGTCCGGCGAGAAGGCCGAATTCGATGTCTTTTTCGACGGTCCAGAAACGAGGCTTGGGAGCGGAGGGAAGCGCAAATTTGCTTACCGTAAAGTCCTGCGCGTGCAGGGCGACGGTCAGCAATAGGATCGAGAAAAAGAGCTTCATCTGTATTTGTAACGTCATTCGTAACATCGGCGGAAGTTATGTTTAGCGTCAGTCGGATGGGCGCGGATGTATATGGCTCAAAGAACGGTTGCTAGAGGGAGTGTTAGTAACAGTGACGGTGGGACGGGGCGGACTTCAGCGACTAAGTTAGTTCGGGCTAGGTGAGATTGCGTCCTACGAGGCGTTCCAAAACACGCAGGGGTGAGCGCTCCGGGTCTTTCATGGCTTTGACGGGAAGATAGAAGGTTTGCTCAAAGGCAAATTGGCCGGACATGGCGGCGTGCGATACCGAATCTGTATAGCAGGCCCAGGTGGTGCCGGGAGCGATCTCCAATTTGGTTTGCGGGACTTGCGACTGATAGGTTTCGTCGGCCTTCATGCGGTCGTGAATGCCAAGCATGAAGTGGTCGTATTCGGTGCGGCGACCTTTTACGATGCGCAGCCAGTGGAGCAAGGACGCCGCTCCGGGCACGGGAGGCTTGATTCCAGGGAGGAGACGGGCGGCAGCGTCATCGAATTTTTCTCCTACGCGCCAAACGCGAGGCGCCACCGGATTGACGTTGGTGAAGACCCGCAAAATACGCAGGCCTTGCATGGGGCGGGAGGGAAAAGCGTCCACGTGCAAGCGGGTATCGTCGTGACGCCAGGAAGTGGTGCGTCCGGCAATTTCGGCGGGACGGAAGCTGGTGAAACCTGGGGTCAGATCCTGGCTATATGCTGGGCAAAGCGCTTTCAGCAAATCGAACGAGTGATTGTAATAGCGCTGTAACATGCCGAGTAACTCGTTGCGTTCGGAGCCTTGATAATGGGTGCCCTTCAATGCGCGGGAACCGGGGCGGAAGCTGATGTTTTTCGATTTGCCGTCGAGGCAATCGGGAGAAAGAAAGCGGCGCTCACTCTCTGAGAGTTCAAAAGGGAGTTGCGGCGCGTAGAGAAGTTTGCCGGTTTCAAGGGCGTCGGCGGCGTTCGCCACGATCTCGGGAGAGAACGGGCCTTGCCAGCGGGCGATGTTGAGGGGTTCGAGGATCTGCATTTCGTGGGTGCTATTTTTTGGCATCCATCCTGNNAGGGCTTGCTGAGGCTCGGCGTGCCTTGTTTGCATCCTCGCGGCGGTCGGCGCCTCGCTGGTGTTGCGTGCGGGGCGGGTCCCGTAAGCGCTAACTTAAGGATTCCTTCCGAGTAGCCCGTTATTCGGGGAGGAACTAGGTAGTTCGGGGGCCGAACCGGCGATCACTTCCGCTATGCCGACT
>PMSZ01000100.1 GCA_003168235.1 Acidobacteriaceae bacterium | reverse complement strand
GCCTGTGCTCGCAGATCGCCGACGAACACCGCTGGGGATTCGTCAACGTCAATCTCCGCCCCTATTACGCCGAAGGCTCGAAGACGGTGGGCTACGAAATCGCCGAACAACTGGGCTGGCGCTTGCCCGATAACGTCGTGGTGCCGATGGCCGGCGGATCTTTGATTACGAAAATCAAGAAGGCGTTTGACGAACTGATTCTGCTGAAGCTGGTCGATCCGAAGCCGGTGAAGTTTTTTGGCGCGCAAGCTACTGGATGCTCGCCGATTTCTACGGCGATCAAGCAATACAGCAGCGAGATTGAGCCGCAGCGGCCGAAGACGATTGCGCGGTCGCTGGCGATCGGCAATCCGGCGGACGGGCATTATGCGCTGAAGGCAATCAGCAAGAGCGGCGGATGGGCGGAGGACGTTACGGACGCGGAAGTGGTGGAGTCGATCCAGATGCTAGCGGAGAGCGAGGGCATCTTCGCCGAGACGGCGGGTGGGGTGACGGTAGGGACGGCACGGAAGCTGATCCATCAGGACCGGATTCTGCCCGATGAAACGACGGTGATCTGCGTGACTGGCAACGGGCTGAAGACGACCGATGTGCTGGCGGACCAGTATGAGAGCGAAGGGGCGATTGCTCCGAAGCTGGCGGAGTTTGAGGCGTATCTGGCGACGAAGGTGCCGCGAGCGGTGGAGGCAGCGGCAGCGAGTGTGGGCCGTTAGTTGGGCGCAGTGCTGCACTATTCAAACCAAGACGGGGGACCCCGTCTCTACACACGGAGGGTCTATGAGTATTACGGTGCAAATTCCTACAGCTTTGCGGCGGCTTACTGCGGGGAGACCGCAGTTGACTTGTTCGGCGGCGAATCTTGGTGAGTTGTTCTCAGAACTCGATTCGCAGTTTCCCGATTTGAAGCCCCATCTGCGGGACGAGGCGGGCGAGACGCGGCGGTTCCTGAATATTTATGTGAATGAAGAAGACATTCGCTTCCTGGGCGGCGCTTCGTATTCATTTCAGGACGGTGACGAAGTGCTGCTGGTGCCATCGATCGCCGGCGGACTGGAATAGTTTCTCGGGTGCCGGCCTTCGGTTGATGGGGCCGACGCCCTTTTCGTTCGCGCTGCTGTCAATTTTCCCTCGATCATCGTTTCCTCCCTGTTTTTCCTGGTTACCTGCGGTATCTTCTGCGTATCTTCAACAATACCTGCACAATATTTGGCGCGGTCATTCGTCTACATAAGTGGATGGCCGAAGCTCTGAGAGAACGGTGGGCGATGGCGGATGAAGACCGGCGGATAGCGGACGCGGTTGACCGGGAACAGCCGCGGCTGCGGAGCTTCATCCGGCGGCGAGTGGCCGACAGCGAGGACGCGGAAGACATTCTTCAGGACGTCTTCTACGAACTGGTGGAGGCGTATCGCCTGATGAAGCCAGTAGAGCAGGTGACGGCTTGGATGTTTCGCGTGGCGCGCAACCGGATCGTGGATCTTTTCCGCAAGAGAGCGCGGGAGGCGCTGCGGACGGCGCCGGCTCCGGTGACGGAGGAGGGCGAAATGCTGCAACTGGAAGAGTGGCTGCCTTCTCCCGATGGCGGACCGGAGGCGGCGTATGCGCGGAGCGTGCTGCTGGAAGAACTGGATGCGGCGTTGGACGAATTGCCGGAGGAGCAACGCGAGGCGTTCGTTGGTCATGAGCTGATGGGACAGAGTTTCAAGGAGATGGCGGAGCAGAGCGGGGTGAGCGTGAACACGCTGCTCTCGCGTAAACACTATGCGGTGGTTTATCTGCGCGAGCGGCTGCGGGCGATCCACGAAGAATTTACGCAGGGATGATTTACGTAGGGATGAGGAGAAGGAAATGAATCGACTGGTGAGGGGACTGACAAAAGGATTGACGATGCTTGTGTTTGCGACGGTGTTTGTCGCGGTGTTTGGATATGTAGTGATGCGGCTGTGGAATTGGCTGACTCCGGCGCTGTTTGGCTGGCACCTGATCAGCTTCTGGCAGGCGGTCGGGATCCTGGTGCTGAGCAAGATTCTGTTTGGTGGATTCCACGGCCGGCATAGGCGGCGCTCGCATTGGCGCGGGCGCATGCGAGAGCGGTTCGGAAGGATGAGTCCGGAGGAGCGGGAGAAGTTCCGGCAGTCGGTGCGCGGGGTATGCCAGCCCTTTGTGGACTCGGCGCAGCCGAAGACGTAGGGTTGCGGCGGCAGTTCGAAAAGCTCTTTCGAATAACCTCTTTAACTTCGCTCAAAAGGAGACGGACTTGAAGTCCGTTCGGCTTCTCGCAGGCGTTGCGGCGAGGCAGCAGGCGAGTTATTATCTAACTAACCGGTTAATTATATGAAGGCCATAGACAGCAGGGGACGAGTGCGCCAGTCTGGCGGTTCTCGTCGCGTCAGTTTCCGCGAGGTTAATCGTGCTTCGGCCAACCCACGACTAGGGACGCGGGGGCGGCCGGAGGAGAGCCGGGCGGCGATTCTGCGGGCGGCGGTTGGGGAGTTTGCCGAGCACGGGATTGCCGGAGCGCGCACGGATGCGATCGCGCGGGCAGCGCACGTCAATAAGGCGCTGCTTTATTACTACTTCAAAGACAA
>PMSZ01000340.1 GCA_003168235.1 Acidobacteriaceae bacterium | reverse complement strand
TCTGCATGAACCGGCGCGGCGAAGTGATTGAATACGTCACTCGCAAATACGGCCGCGAAAATGTGGCGCAGATCATCACGTTTGGAACCATGGCCGCAAAGGCTGCGATCAAAGACGTAGGCCGCGCCATGGATATGCCCTACGCCGACGTGGACCGCATCGCGAAGATGGTGCCGACCACACTGAATATCAAGCTCGATGACGCGCTTACCGAATCCGCGGCCCTGCAAGAGGCGTATCAGAAAGATCCTCAGGTGCGGCAGTTGCTCGATACGGCCCGCAAGCTTGAAGGGCTGGTTCGGAATTCCGGTGTGCATGCTGCAGGAGTGGTGATTTCGCCGCGTCCGCTGATTGAACTGGTGCCACTGCACAAGACCAAGAACGATGAAATCGTAACTGCATTTGACATGGTGGCCATTGAAAAAATGGGCCTGCTCAAAATGGATTTCCTTGGGCTGACCACGCTCACCATTCTCGACGACACCCTGAAACTTCTGGCGCAGAAGGGGACCAAGCTGGCGCTCGACGATATTCCGCTCGAAGATGAGGAGACCTATGTAAGGGTCTTCCACAAAGGATTGACTTCGGGCGTGTTCCAGTTTGAATCGCAGGGGATGCGAGACGTGCTGCGGCGTTATCAGCCGAACTCGATCGAACACCTTACCGCTTTGAATGCTCTTTATCGTCCAGGGCCGATGGCAATGATCGACGACTTTATCGATCGCAAACATGGGCGCCGCAAGATTGAGTACGAATTGCCGGAGCTGAAAGAGATTTTGGAGGAGACGCTGGGCGTCTTCGTTTATCAGGAACAGGTAATGCAGGCGGCGAACAAGCTGGCCGGCTACTCCCTGGGAGAAGCCGACCTGCTGCGGCGGGCAATGGGCAAGAAAAAACCCGAGGAGATGGCGGCGCAACGCGAGCGCTTTGTGCAGGGAGCGACGCAGCGCGGTTATCCTCCGAAGAAGATCGAGAAGATTTTTGATCTCATGGCGCAGTTTGCCGGATACGGGTTCAACAAATCGCACTCGGCGGCCTATGCGCTCCTCGCCTATCACACGGCGTATTTAAAAACGCACCATCCGCATGATTTCATGGCGGCGCTGCTGACCTCGATCACCGGCGACACGGATAGCGTGGTCAAGTACATCAACGAATGCCGCGAAATGGGGATTGCGGTCGAGCCCCCCGATATCAACGTGAGCGACGCGAACTTCACTCCGCACGGGCAGGCCATCCGGTTTGGGCTGGCAGCGGTGAAGAATGTGGGCGGGAATGCGATCGAGTCGATTGGCGCGGCGCGGAAGAAACTCGGCCGCCAGTTCAAGTCATTCTACGAATTTTGTGAAGAGGTGGATCTGCGGCTGTTGAACAGGCGCGTGCTCGAGTCGCTGATCAAGAGTGGCGCCATGGATGGTTTCGGACGGCGGGCGCAGCTGATGCAGGCGCTCGATACGGCGATGGAGCAGGCGCAGAAAGCGCAACGTGACGCGGAGTCCGGGCAGCATGGCCTCTTTGGCGTTTTTGCCGACGAAACGGCTCAGCAGGCGAGCGACGCGCTTCCGAATGTGCCGGACTGGGATGAACACACACGCCTGGCGGCCGAGAAGGAAATCCTCGGATTCTTTATTACCGGGCACCCGATGGAGAAGTACAAAGACAAGCTTGCGGATCTGAATGCGCTTTCGACCGAACAGATCGGCGCGATGAAGCGGTCGACGGCAAAGGATGAAACCATCACCACAGCAGGTTTGATTTCAGGGCTGCGAGTGGCGAAGTCGCGCAGAGGAGAACTGTGGGCGCAGGCAGCACTGGAAGATATGTCGGGGAAAGTAGAGCTGCTGGTGTTTCCCGAGGCTTATCGAAAGCTGGCTGAAAAAGTAAAGCTGGAAGTTCCGGTGCTCATTCGCGGTGGTGTACGAATTGAAGAAGGCGCGAACCCGAAAGTGACGGCGAACGAAATTATTCCACTGGATGAAGTTCGCGTACCGCTGCCGAAAGCGCTGCGCATTCGGATTCCGCTCGGGAGCGCGAACGACGGAACGGTCGATGCGCTGTATGCACTTTGCAGCGAGCGCAAAGGCGAAGCGAAGGTATTGTTCGATGTCGAGCGGGAAGGCGATTTCATGGTGGTGATGGAAGCCGAAGGCTATAATGTAATGCCGGACCGCAATTTTCTGGGGCGGGTGGAAGAGTTGTGCGGACGGGGCAGCGTGCGCGTAATCGGTTAGCTGGCGCCACTCACGCGCCAGTCAGTCCGCGCTGGCAGACGGGTTCGGATGAGACGAGCGAGGATAAAGCCGGCGGCGAGGTCGGAGCCCGCGGCGGAATTTACCGCGAACGGCGGCGCACAACCTGGGACTGAACATGCAGCAGTCGCCGATTTCGCACTTTCAATTGCAGAGACGCACCCCACTCGGAAGAATAGCAACGTCATAAAAATGGATCCAGGAACGAAAGCTGTCCAGGAGTTGGCAAAAATCGAAGAGCAAATCACGCGGTTGCAGGCGCGTGAGGGGCAGGATTCGGAAACGCTGCGCCAGGTGCAGCAATTGCACGACCGGGTAGATAGCCTGCGCCGGGAGATTTCTTCGCACCTGAACGCATGGGAGCGAACGGAACTGGCGCGCCATCCGCAGCGCCCTTACACGCTGGATTATGTCGAGCGCCTGTTCACCGATTGGAGCGAGATTCACGGCGACCGGGGCTTCCGTGATGATCCGGCGATCGTTTGTGGAATGGCTCGCTTTCACGGCGACGAAGTCGTCATTGTCGGCCAGCAGAAAGCGCGCGACGCCAAACAGCGCGTGTATCGCAACTTTGGCATGCCGCATCCAGAGGGATATCGCAAGGCCCTGCGGGTGATGAAGATTGCCGAAAAATTCAAGCGCCCGATTCTGACCTTTGTGGATACCGACGGCGCTTATCCCGGATTGCACGCCGAAGAGCGCGGCCAGGGTGAGGCGATCGCCCGCAACCTGCTGGAGATGGCACGGCTCGAGGTTCCGATTATCGCTACCGTGATCGGCGTCGGCGGCAGCGGCGGCGCTTTGGCGATTGCCGTCGCCGACCGCGTCCTGATGATGGAGAACGCGGTCTACTCCGTGATTTCGCCCGAGGGCTGCGCGTCCATCATGTGGCGCGACGCCAGCAAGAAGGGCTTAGCGGCCGAGGCCATGAAGATCACCGCGAAAGATCTGAACCAACTCGGCTGCATCGATGGCATCATTCCGGAACCGGCCGGCGGAGCGCACACCGACCACGCGCAGGCCGCGGAGTTATTGGATGCCGCGCTGCAGCAGCATTTGGCTGCAATCCGGAAAATGCCAGTCAATGATTTGCTGGAATCCCGCTACCAGAAGTTCCGCAACATGGCGCAGTTCTTCCAGGTGGAAGCATAAAGAGCGCTGCTTCAGCCGAGAGCCTCGAGATCCGAAAGATCAATATGAATCCGCTACAGAATCGGCAGATGCAAGCACGCCTGCACCATGAAATCGAGAGTGTTGATTTGCTGCAGCGCTTTCTCCACCAGTGATGCTTTGCATTCTTCCAGCGTGATCAGGAACGGCAGATGCGATTTCGGGCAATCCGGTTTCTGCAGAACCGAATCGATGTTGATGCCGGAATGCGAAAGAATCGTGGCGAGGCTGGCGATAATGCCGGGACGGTCCTTGACCGAGAAGCGCAGATAGTGTCGGGTGGCAAAATCGGCGGTAACCGCACACGTTTTCTCGAGGGCCGGTGCGACGTCAGGCTTTTCGAATTGAGCTCGCTGCTTGAAGTTTGCGATGGCGAGAATGTCGGAAACAACTGCTACCGCGGTGGGATGTCCGCCCGCGCCGTGACCGCCAAAAACGGTTTCGCCGCCATACGTTCCCGTGGCTACGACCAGGTTCTGGCTGCCCTCGACGCGCGCCAGCGGCGATGCCAGATCGACAAGCGCGGGCTGGACGGCGACAAACAATTCGTTTCCGTTGGACGTCTTTTTCAACTCGGCCCGCGAAATCTGGCGGATCGTGCAACCCAGCTGCCGCGCGTAATCGAAATCAATCGAATCGATGGCCGAGATTGAGCACGCCACGATGCTCTCAGGATTGACCTGGCAGTGCAGTCCTACACGCGCCAGGATGGCGAGTTTGGCGCGGGCGTCGAGTCCATCGATGTCTTCAGTCGGATCGGCTTCGGCGAACCCAAGCTTCTGCGCTTCACGCAGAGCGGTCGCGAAGGGAATGCCGTGGGATTCGATCTGGCTGAGAATGTAATTGCAGGTCCCGTTCAGAATTCCGCTGATCCTGAACAGGTCATCGCCGGCCAATCCCTCTTGCAATCCGGAAATTACTGGGACGCCTCCGGCTACCGATGCTCCAAACTGAATCTGCTGTTTCATCTGCCGCGCCAGGGCGAGCAATTCGGCGCCGCTCCGGGCAATGAGTTGCTTGTTAGCGGTGACCACAGACTTGCCCGACTGGAGCGCGCGCCGGATCCACTCTTCTGTGGGCTGAAGGCCGCCGATCACCTCGACCACGATATCGGTGGAGGAAGATAGAATGTCGTCGATGTTTTCTGTCCACTGCACCGACGACGGCAGCCAGTCCACTTTTTTTCGCGCCACATTACGATTCAGAATGTGGGTCAGGCGCAGGTGAGGGTTCGAACGCTCGCACAGAATCCTCGCCACCGAGCTGCCGACGGTTCCGAAGCCGAGAAGGGCCACAGTGCAGTTTTGTGGAACGACGTTTTCCCCGGCGGGCGTGGTCATGATTCCATTATCAACGAAGCGGAGTCGCGATGGCCGACGGAGCTGCTCCTTAGCGCTTTTGCGGATCACCTTTGTATCTTCGAGAAACCGCGATCCCGCCTGACAACCCCCGGCTTCCGGCGCGTATAATAAAAGGTTTTCAGTCCCGCGCTCCGCGAGACTTTGCTCCTCAAGGGGGTCGCCCTTTAATAGTTTGACTAGCACGGCTTAGACCAGAAAGGTACGGGGATGGCTACTATCGATGTCGTGCCCCATGAAAGTCACGGCCAACTGGGGCAGAGGCGTGTTGTCAATGACATGAGCATTCAGGTTGCGACCGTAAACGGGTCTGGCTCGCAGAGTTCCAACACAGTTCTGTTGCGCAGCATTTTTCAGATGGGCGTACCCATTTCGGGGAAGAACCTGTTTCCTTCGAACATCGCGGGATTACCAACCTGGTACACGATCCGCGCCAACAAGAACGGTTACATCGCCCGCAAAAAAGAAATCGACATGCTGATCGCGATGAATGCGGAGACGGCGCAGGACGACGTCAAAACGCTGGCTGCGGGTGCGGCCGTGCTCTACGACGAACCGCTGGCGCTCGACAAATTGCGCAGCGATTTGATTTTCTACGCCGTCCCCTACGACAAGTTGACGGCAACGGTCGGCGCGGACGCCAAGCTGCGCAAACTCGTCAAGAACATGATCTACGTGGGCGTCGCGGCGCACTTGCTGCAGATCGATTATGCCGAGATCGAAAAGGCGATTCGCAAGCAATTTGCAACCAAGGTCAAAGCGGCAAACCTGAATCTAGCGGCGGCCAAGGCGGGTCACGATTATGCCGTCGCGAATTTGCAGAAGCGCGATCCGTTTTATATCGAGCGGATGAACAAGACGGCAGGGAAGATCATCGTCGACGGCAACTCGGCCGCGGCCTTGGGATGCATGTTCGCGGGCTGCACGGTGGTGACGTGGTATCCGATTACGCCGTCTTCATCGCTGGTCGAAACGATGATCGAGTACATGAAGGAACACCGCATCGGCCCAGACGGCAAAGCGACCTTTGCCATCGTGCAGGCGGAAGACGAGTTGGCCGCAGTCGGCATGGTGATCGGCGCGGCGTGGGCGGGCGCGCGAGCGATGACCGCAACCGCCGGACCGGGCATCTCGCTGATGGCCGAGTTCGCGGGACTCGCGTACTACGTCGAAGTTCCAGCAGTCATCTGGGACATTCAGCGCGTGGGCCCGTCAACCGGTCTACCGACTCGTACGGCGCAAGGCGACGTGCTCTCGGTCGCGTTTCTCAGCCACGGCGATACCAAGCACATCATGCTGTTTCCTTGTTCGGTCGGCGAGTGTTTCACGCTTGCGCAGGAGGCGTTCGATCTGGCCGAGCATTTCCAGACGCCCGTCTTCGTCATGTCAGACCTCGACCTGGGAATGAATAACTGGATGTCGGACCCGTTCCCTTATCCCGACAAGCCGATCGACCGCGGCAAAGTTTTGACGAAAGAAGATATTGCCAAGGCTGGCGGGTTTGCGCGCTACAAGGATGTCGATGGGGATGGCATCGGTTATCGTTCGCTGCCCGGCACCGATCATCCTGCTGCGGCGTATTTTGCGCGCGGCAGCGGACACAACGAGAAAGCGCAATATAGCGAGCGTCCCGACGATTTTGAGCGCAACATGGAACGGCTCAACAAGAAGTTTCAGACAGCGCGGTCGTTTGTTCCGCGTCCGGAGCTGGCGGGCAGTGGCAATGCGAAGATTGGCATTGTGGCTTATGGAACCTCGCACTGGGCGATCATTGAGTCACGGGATCAACTGGCGAACGAGCACGGTGTAGAAACAGATTATCTGCGGGTGCGGTCGTATCCGTTTACGCGCGAGGTGCACGATTTCATTGCGCGCCACGAGCGCACGTATGTGGTCGAGCAAAACCGCGACGGGCAAATGGCCTCGCTGCTCAAGCTCGACATCAAGCCGGAATTGACGCCGCGTTTGCGGTCGATCTGCCACATCCACGGGCTGCCGCTCGACGCACGCTCCGTGACCGACGAACTTATTACGATGGAGGGAAAGTAACATGGGGACCACGACCAACACGCCGGCGCCAACTCCCGCGCCAGCTCCAAAAACCAATCGCATTGGGTTGCAGGTCATCGACTATCGCGGTGGTAGGACCACGCTGTGCGCGGGATGCGGGCATAACGCGATTTCCGAGCGCATCATCGACGCCA
>PMSZ01000286.1:3313-6974 GCA_003168235.1 Acidobacteriaceae bacterium | reverse complement strand
GCCGCGGTCGCTGATGTCGGCGGAGAGTTCGGGCGGCGTGCGTTCGAGGGCGACGCGGATCGCGTTCATGATGGTCGAAACACATTCGCTGAGAGATTCGCGAATTTCGCTGTCATCCACGGTGATGGTCTTGGGCACGCCTTCGATCAGGTTGCGACCCTTGATTTCCATGGTCAGCGGCTTGTCGAGCGGATAGGCGGAGCCGATTTCCATTTTGATCTGTTCAGCGGTGCGCTCGCCGACGAGCAGGTTATATTTCCGCTTGAGGTAGTTCATGATGGCCTCATCCATCTGATTGCCAGCCATGCGCACGGAACGCGAATACACGATGCCGCTGAGAGAGATGACGGCGATGTCGGTGGTGCCGCCGCCGATGTCGACGACCATGTTGCCGCTGGGTTCGGTGATGGGCAATCCCGCGCCAATCGCCGCGACCATGGCTTGTTCCACGAGATGCACTTCGCTGGCCTTGGCGCGATAGGCGGAATCCATGACNNGGCTTGATGGCGACGATGTTGCCGGGCGTGCGTCCGAGCATTTCTTTCGCTTCTTTGCCGACGGCCTCGACTTCGTTGGTGTTTTTATTCAGCGCGACGATGGAGGGCTCGTTGACTACGATGCCCTTACCGCGCGCATACACCAGCGTGTTGGCCGTTCCGAGATCGATGGCAAGATCGCTCGAGAACATGCTGAACAGCGAACGCAGGTTGTGCGAGCGCGATGATCCGTTATGAAACCCGTTGTTCGACATGGCAATACTTCTCTCTTCCGGGAATGCGTCTATTGTACGTTTCTTTCATTCTACTTCGATGTTGAGCAGAACCGGTTGTCACTTGGGCAAGCGGCAGTTCTGAATCTGGTTCCGAGCCGATGCCGAGCGTTGATCCTGAAGTCATGTCCGCATTCATGCCGCTATTGAATCACCACTTTTTCCTGGTGGGTATTGACGCCGCCTTTGGCATTTTGCGCCGTGACCGTGACCAGGTTTTCTCCATTCGGCAAGGGCGGAGTGAAAAAGTGGAACGTGCCGTCGTCGTTGACCAGTGGCACTTCCTTGCCATTCACCATGACGCGCGCTCCCGCCTCGGTCTTGCCCGTGACCTCAATCACGTGTCCGTGCTGGATGAACGGATCGAGCTCCAACGCCAAATCTATTTTCTCTTTGGTCTTGGCGACGATGGTGAAGCGGTTCTTTTCGCTTTCCACCGATTCCTTGCCTGCCGCATCGTAGGACTGGATTGACCAATAGTAAGCGCCGACGGGCAGACCCGTCACCACCACGCTAGCAGCGTCCACTTTGCGGTCCATGAGCAGCGAAGAAAAATAGGGGTTGTGCGAAATGCGCAGCCGGTATCCGGCAGCGTTGGCCATGGGCGTCCAGACAAACTCCACTTCTTTCGACTTCTCACCGGGATTGATGAAAACCGGCATCATATTGCCCGGCGTAATGGGCGCGGGCGGACCAATCTCCGTGGCCCGAGCCATGGTTTTCGATGTGCTCTGAAAGCTGACCTTCTCCCAGTCCGACAGGCGGACCGTTTCTCCGTTGCGCTCGATTTGGCCGCTGCCTTTTTCGACGAGAATCTCATGCTGGTCGCCTTTGGGATCATTGCGCACCATGGCCGCGGAATCGGGGGCGAGCGAAGCTTTCGCTCCGGCCACTATTACCTGCGACTTCGATCCCTGAACATAAGTCGCCGTCGTCAGGTCGACGGTTCCGGTCGTGACCGCGACCGATACGTTGGTCTGCTGCTGATCGTTGGCCGAATTCTCTTCGATCACGATCAGCGAATCCTGCTTGACCGTATAGTTGGTGCCGTCGTTGAAAACAATCTTGGCCATGCCCTCAGCGCCGGTCTGCACGACGTCGCCCTTTTCGAGCGGTACGTTGTAGTCGGCATTGATCCAGCTATTGCCGGTACTTTTGCGCACGCGGATGGTGCCATCGAGCACGGTGAAATGCGCCTGTTGAGCGACTGCGGCCGACGGTCCCTTGAGCGGAGGCGCGAGGCCGGCAACTTTTTCAAGCAAGCCGGAAGAAAGATTGGCGGCGGCTTTCACAGTGGAGTCGGTGAATTTGGGGAATATCTCGTGAAGGGCGGCGGCAAAAATCAGCATAGCTCCGAGTATTGCCATGAGCACGCTGCGATACGTCACCGTTTTCCAGGCGACGTAAACCCCGGGTTTGGCTTTATTCGACACGAACCCCTGCCAATGTCATTGCAAATCTCCGACGACTACGCGCATCTCGGACTCTCTAACCATCATAGCTCCGCGGGTGGGGTGAATCGGCAGTCGCCATGCGGGGAAACGGTTACGAAAGTGACTGCAAATCCGGCCAAAATCCGGCTCGGTCAGGGCAGGTAGGCGAAGTTGTCAAACTGGAGTTGGGCGGCAGCGGAGGTGGTGAAGGTGATCGACGAGCAGTAGGAGCGCCAGCCGGTTCTAAGGCGCGTGATTGCGCCCGGATTGACCACGGTTGTGATCTCCCCAATCTCAGGACAGCGGAGGTGGAGCGTGGCCTCATTGGCGCCGGCGTTATAGACGTCAATCCCGGCAAACACATGGGGGGAACGGAGTTGGAACGCTGCGAAGGGCTTGGCGAGGGCAAGATTAAAGGTGCCCAGTTTGCCCGAAGGTACATGGATGACCCAGGAGTCGCCTTCCCAGTTCACAACTCCAGAGGGATATTCTCCCTTCAGGGTGGTGCCAGCTGGTTGGTGGGGATCGTCGAAAGTAACCAGCAGCGGCGTTGCGCTGCCTCCGGTTCCTTCGACGTGAACCGTTCCCGATTGCCGGTGATGAATTCGCAAAACACGAGTGGCGGGGTCGAAGACGAACCCTTCGTGGGACAAGTCGGACCGCTTCTCTTTCTTTAGCAGACGCCCGCCCGCCGAGACTTTTATGACGTCGAAATCGACTCGAAGCACGTCGGTGGATTCCCGATCGAAAGTTGAGTAGTCGATCGTGTCCGCGGTGTAGGAGATATTCGTGATCACGGAAGTTGATCCCAAAAGATGAGACTCATTTTTCGGCGCCCACTCGGGAACGGCCCAGAAAGCATCCATCAAGCGGCGAGGGCCGTCGGTGAATTCGTCGGTGAACCACCACTGATCGCTGAACGGCGCGTGCGCCTTACCGGGCAATCCCTGAAAGTAAGTGACCCAATTGAAGGAACGGTATGCCTGTTCTTTGTAACTTTCATTTTTCTTGTAGCTCTGGTCTTTGTCAGAGTCCGTGTCGGTGCCTCTCGTTTTCGCAAAGTACAATGCCTCGACGGCGGCCAGACGCGCGGTGTGGCTGTCGCAACACTGGTTCGGCTGGTTGCAACAGAAATTAATCCCATCGCCCTGCTCGGTAGTTACGAGTGCGCCGTGGACGAGATACTTTGGCCACTTGGGAGTCGTCTTCACCCACTCGATGAGATGTTTCGCGTGCGCCTGCCACGCGGCGTCTTTCTCTGGATGCAGCAGGACGTAGCGGGCCAGTTCCAGGGGAATCACGTTATTCATGTCGGCGATGTTGGGCGGCACGTCTTCGAAATAGCCGGCCCAGACGTCATTCTTTAAAGGGTAGGACTGCAACCATTGCCAGGCGTCGCGGCGGATTTTGGCATAGCGTGCGATGTTTCCCTGTTTCAGACGGACTAATTCATCGAACA
>PMSZ01000286.1:2072-3256 GCA_003168235.1 Acidobacteriaceae bacterium | reverse complement strand
GTCTTGCCCGTCATCTCGTAGAGGCGGACGTAGGCGTAACCGTCTTCGCCGATCACGTGCGGCTCGACGTAATCTTCGCCGTGACTGCTCCAACCGGAATAGCGCTGGGCTCCTGGATTCGCGGATGGGTAAGGCACGCCGGCCCAGACATAATCCCGACCGTTCGGGGTGAGGCCGTTCTCCATTTCGTAGTCGACAAAGTCTTCGAGAAACGCTATGGCGCGCCGGTCGCCGGTGTAGGGGTAAAGATGCTCCACAAAACCTTCGAGCATGGCGCGCAGATAGGCAGTGGAGTTGGCCCAGTTGCGGTCGGGGATCATTTCATACGTCGCTGGATCGATGGCGAAGCAACAATAAAAATAAGGCAGGCGCTGGCGCTGAAATTGATCCTGAAGGATCGTCCACTGGGCAAGAAAATCGGAAGAGTAGGAATCTCCGGTGGAATCGGGAAACGGCCACGGCAGCAGCTTTCCGCTGGAGTCGAGTTGCACGGGACGGCCGGCGATCTCGGGAGCGTCGACCGTGGTAATGACTTCGAAATGCTGTTGAGCCGGGACGGTTGCGGCGAGCATCAAAAAAACTAGCAACAACCGAAGATCGATGGGCTTCATCAGGACGAAAATATCACGGAGGCGTGGGATGCGAGGCTTCTAACGAAAGCCGTCGCGCCAGCTGTCACTTGCTCGTCCTCGCTTGTCGTCTTGGCTTGCTCGTCTTAAGGCCGGTTGTTAGCATTGAAGTTCTGCACTTATCCAGGAGGATTCCGTGGCGACCGATACCATGACCAAACCGGTGCTTGACAGCGGTACGACCAAGACCAGGGTTTTCAAGAATTTCATCGACGGCGAATGGGTCGAATCGGCCAGCGGCGCGACTTTTGAAGACCGCAATCCCGCCGACACGCGCGAGGTCGTCGGCATCTTCCAGCGATCGAATAAGGCGGACGTGGACGCGGCCGTGGATGCGGCCAAGCGAGCGTTTGCGAAGTGGCGCCTGGTGCCTGCGCCGCGCCGCGCGGAGATGATCTTTCACGCTGCCGAGATCTTGAGCGATCGCAAAGAAGACTACGCCCGCGACATGACGCGCGAAATGGGCAAGGTGCTGAAAGAGACCCGCGGCGACGTGCAGGAAGCAATTGACGCGGCCTACTACAACGCTGGCGAAGGGCGCCGTCTGTTTGGTCC
>PMSZ01000286.1:0-2031 GCA_003168235.1 Acidobacteriaceae bacterium | reverse complement strand
TGCGTGATCAAGCCGGCTGAGGACACACCGCTATCCACTTTCAATCTGGTGCAGGCGCTGACTGAGGCTGGCGTTCCGAATGGCGTCGTCAATGTTGTTACTGGTTATGGTCCCGAAGCGGGTGCTCCGATCGCCGAAAACGCCGCGGTCCGCGCTGTTTCATTCACTGGTTCTTCGGCGGTCGGCAGGATCATCGGGACGACGGCCGCGAAAAGCCTGAAACCGTGTTCCCTCGAACTCGGCGGAAAGAATCCGATGATAGTGCTCGACGATGCGAACCTCGAACTGGCCGTGGAAGGCGGACTCTGGGGCGCGTTCGGCACCACCGGACAGCGCTGCACAGCAACCAGTCGCATCATTGTGCAGAAAGGCGTTTACCGAAAGTTCATCGATCACTTCGTGGCGCGCGCGAAGAAGCTGAAGGTTGGCAACGGCCTGGACGAAACGGTCGAGATGGGTCCGGCGGTGAACGAGAAACAACTCAACACGAGTCTGAAATATATTGAGATTGGAAAAACGCAAGGCGCAAAGCTGGTGAGTGGCGGCAATCGCCTCGACAAGGGCGAATATCAGCACGGCTGGTTCCTCGAGCCCACGGTATTTGTCGATGTCGATCCCAAGATGCGGATTGCGCAGGAAGAAATTTTTGGGCCGGTGGTCGCGATCATTCCGTGCGACGATCTTGAAGGTGCCATCGCCATCGCGAACAACATCGAATACGGACTGTCGTCTTCGCTTTACACCAAAGACGTGAACAAGGCGTTTGCGGCGGTGCGCGATCTGGAGACGGGAATCACTTACATTAATGCTCCAACGATTGGCGCTGAAGTGCATCTACCGTTCGGCGGTACGAAGGCCACCGGTAACGGACACCGCGAAGGCGGAATCGGAGCGATCGATTTCTATTCGGAGTGGAAGGCCGTGTACGTGGATTACTCTGACACGCTGCAGAAAGCGCAGATCGATCGGGGAGAGTAAAGGCAGCTATCAGCCCTCAGCCGTCAGTTCGTTCGCGCTGACGGCTGATTTTTCCGAGAGGTTGGATGTCAGTCGCAGATATCGATGTCATAGACGCTCTCGCGCCGTTCCGCTTGCTCCGTTAAAATCTAGCTGGAGCCGCACTGATGCCTGTTAGTCAAATCCGTGAAATCGCGCCCGCCGCCCGGCTTGAGAACGTCCGCTATGCCATTCGCGATTTGGCGTGCATTGCCGATGAAGTGGCACGGCAGGGACACACGATTCTTCCGCTCAATATTGGCGATCCGCTTAACTTTGATTTTCAGACTCCAGCCCACTTGATTGAAGCCGTCCATCAGGCCATGCGTGACGGCAAGAATGGATATTCGCCTTCGTCGGGAATCAAGCCTGCGCTCGACGCGATTCGCGGCGAGGCCGCGCGCAAGGGCATCACTACGATTCAGGATGTGTTCGTCACTTCGGGAGTCAGCGAGACGGTCGATATTTGTCTGACGGCGCTGCTTAATCCCGGCGACAATCTGCTCACACCGTGCCCCGATTATCCGCTGTATTCGGCGGTGCTGGCGAAGATTGAAATCGGGTTGAACACTTACTACTTGAAAGAAGAAGACGGATGGCAGCCCGATCTCGACGACATCAAGAAAAAGATCACGCCGCGAACGCGCGGAATTGTACTCATCAATCCGAATAATCCGACCGGCTCGGTCTGCACTCGTAAGACGCTGGAGCAGATTGCGGAACTGGCGCGCCAACACAACCTGATCATTTTTGCCGACGAGATCTATGACAAGTTGATTATGGATGACGACGTGCCGCATGTGGCGATGGCGGCGGTTGCGCCTGACGTGCCAGTGATCACTTTCGGCGGTCTGTCAAAGAACTATCTCGCGCCGGGATGGCGGATCGGATGGGGGATTGCCAGCGGCGAAGCGTCGGTCATCAAGCCGTATCTTGAAGGCGTTAATAAATTGCTGCGGGCGCGCTTGTGCGCCAACCATCCCGAGCAGTACGCGATCAAGCCGGCGCTTGAAGGGCCGCAGGATCACCTCGTCG
>PMSZ01000141.1 GCA_003168235.1 Acidobacteriaceae bacterium | reverse complement strand
GTCAAGCTGAAGCTGAACGCCGTGCACAGCCTGATCGAAGGCAAGCGGGTGATTTTGATCGACGACTCGATCGTGCGTGGCACGACCAGCAAGAAGATTGTTCGCATGATCCGTAATGCAGGCGCGAAAGAAGTCCACATGCGGATTTCCTGCCCGCCGACCATCTCGCCCTGCTTCTACGGAGTGGATACGCCGTCCAAAAAAGAACTCATCGCCGCCAACAAGACGGTCGAAGAGATTCGTGAATTCATCGTCGCTGACTCCCTCGCCTATCTCTCGCTCGAAGGTCTCAAGAAAGCCTGCGCGGATGGAGAAAAGACCACGTACTGCTCCGCCTGCTACACGGGAAACTATCCCACCAAGATCGACGTCGAAGAGATCCTGCCAGCCGTCGCGACATGATCGTCTCCCNNTCGACGTCGAAGAGATTCTGCCCGCAGGGGCTGTGCGATAGCGGCATGCAAAATATTGCCGTCTTTCTAGGCCAAAACCCTCTGTTTTGCTTGCCCATAGAGTGGTATTCTCTTCGAACAGATTGACTGGGAAATGACGAAAGCCTTCTCCATCTTCGGGTCCAGTTCCAGGCCGCAGCTTGGTCCGTTCGAGCAGCAGGTGTTGCAGAAGCTCTGGACGCGCGGCAATGCCACGGTTCGCGAACTGCTTGCCGATGGCAAAATCCATCAGGCTTATACGACGGTCATGACGACCATGGACCGTCTCTACAAAAAGGGTCTGCTCGATCGCGTCGTCGAAGGCCGCGCGTTCCGTTATACGCCGCGCCACACTCCCGAAGAACTGCAACGGGTCACGGCGCTCGAAAGCATCCGCCAATTGTTGGGGTCGGGCGATGCTAGTTCGCTGCCGCTCTCGTATCTGGTGGAAGCGCTCAGCAGCCATGATGCGCAGCTACTGGATGAGTTGCAGTTGCTGGTGGAGCGCAAGCGCCGCGAACTGCACAGCCGGCAAAAGGAAAACGCAGCGCGGGAGCGACGCTGATGTTCGCTCTCCGCGGAATCGCCGTCTCGCTCACTTTTTTTGTCCTCACCTATTGTTTGTTGTCGGCATTGGTAGCCGGCACATGGCGATTGCTCAGGCTGCTGCATGTGGGCGAGCGTTGCGTGGCGACATTGCTTTTCGCTTTGCGAGTTCTTCCCTTAGCGACATCCGTAATCGTTACCTTTGTTTTCGTCGTCCCGTCGTTCCAGTTGCTGGAACCGCGCTCAATCGACGAAGGCATGGGCGCAATGCCTCTCGCGCTCGGCATTTGCGCTCTTCTGCTGATTGCCTGCGGCTGCTACCGGGTGATGGTCGCCCAGACGATAACGTCTCGCGTGGTGGCGCGCTGGCTCGAAGGTGCGCGCTCGCTGAATGCCGGGGCGGATTCTCCACCCGAGACCGTGACATTCTGCTCGCGACGCGAAACTCCTCCACTGACTCTGATCGGTGTCCGCAAGCCAAAGGTGCTGGTTTCGGAATCGACAGTTGCCCTGCTGAGTCATGATGAATTGCAGATCGCGCTCAAGCACGAACTCGCACACATGCGCTCGCGCGACAACCTGAAAAAACTGGTACTGCGTTTTTGTCCGTTTCCCGGCATGGCGAAACTGGAAAGCGCGTGGTCGCACGCCGCCGAACTGTCCGCCGACGATGCGGCAGTCTCGAATGTTGGCGACGCTGTGGACCTGGCGGCAGCCCTGGTCAAGCTCTCACGCCTGGTTTCGGTTGAGGCCGCTCCCATCTGCACCACCGGCTTCGTCACCGGATCGATCGGCGCCCGCGTGGCGCGCCTGCTGGCTTGGAATGAAGCTGCGGTCCTTAAGGCCCGGCGCACTCGGATGCGNNCCCAACTCTAAGGCTCACGCACGAAATGACGGAATGGCTCGTCCGCTAGATTTTTTCGTCAGTGAAAATCGCACCAGCCCCGCGTTTGATCTCGACTATTGCTGGTAGTAACGAACCTGGCCCGTTTACCCTCAATGGGCTATTCCGCCTCGCCGCGCGGATGGTTTCTCTCTTAAATGAACAGCGGCAATCCTTTCGTTGGCGGGCGGCTTTTTCATGTTTGCTAGATTTCCACGTCACACTTCGATTCTCTCGTTTCTCCTGTTGTTGGTCGCCTTTACTTCGCTCCTCCGCGCTCAGAATTCTAGCGGCGCGCTGCGTGGAGAGGTGCAGGATGTGAGCGCCGCGCGCGTGGCGGGTGCCCGTGTGGTTGTGGTGTCTACCGGGTCTTCGATCACTCGCGCGGCGACTACTGACGAGCGTGGAGAGTTTCGCCTTGAGGCTCTGCTGCCCGGGTCCTATCACGTCACCGTAACCGCTAAAGGTTTTGCTCAAGCTACCGCCGACGTGAATGTTGCGGTCAGCGTGGTTCGCGATATCGCGGTTACGCTGAAGCCGGAAAATACCCGCGAAACCGTCACCGTGCAGGGAAACTCTTCTTCGATCACGACCGAAACCGTTGACACGGCAAGCGCAGTGCGCGGTGGCGTAGTTGGCAGCCAGGACCTGCAAACTCTGCCGCTGCCGGCGCGCAGTTTTGCCAACATCGCCTATCTCGTTCCTGGAACCGAACCAGTCGAGCCGTCCGATCCCACCAAGGCGCGCATCACCG
>PMSZ01000421.1:421-11034 GCA_003168235.1 Acidobacteriaceae bacterium | reverse complement strand
TGAACAGGATGTACCACTGCGTGCCGAGCAGCAACAGAACGATCGAGCCGACACCAAGGCCTCCGCCGAAGCGAATCAGAACGAGGAGAACCACCGGGAACAGCGCCGTGGCCGGGACCGAGGCGGCGATCTGCGCGAGCGGTTGGGCGATGCGAGCGAGGCGCGGATTGAATCCGATGGCGACGCCGACAGGGATGGTCCAGAGAGCACCGAGCACCAGCGTGAGATTCACGCGCAGGAAGGTGGCGGCGAGTCCGATACCGATTTGCTGAAGTTCTGCGTGGCCGAGGCCGGTCAAGATCATGACGACGCGCACGACGGAATAGCCGATGGCGACGATGGTCGCAACTCCCAGGGCTCGCCAGAACCAGAGGATGGTGGAACTTTCTGTGTTGGAGTCGGCTCGCACCTCGTTTCTGCGGGCAAAGTAATGCACCATCTGTTCGCGCAGAGGACGAACGGCTCGCTTGCGGAAGAGCGCGACACCGCTCGAACGACGGAGAAACTCCAAGACCCATGACGTTGGGGCGCTCGCGCTCTCGACTTGCTCCATTTTGAATTTTTCGGCCCAGGCGATCACGGGACGCCAGACGAACTGGTCGATGAGCACGATGACGGCAATCATGGTGACGATGCCCAGCGAAATCGAGCGGGTGTCGCCGTGGTCGGCGGCGGCTTGAAGATAGGAGCCGAGTCCGGGGAGACGAAAGTCGCCGAATTGCTCGCACGCCATTAGGAAAAACCATGCCCCGGCGACCGACATCATGGAATTCCACACCAGGCCAATGGTGGCAAAGGGTAATTCAATCTGCAAAAAGCGCTGCCACCAGTTGAAGCGGAAGATGGTCGCAGCTTCCCGCATCTCGCGCGGAATGCTTTTCAGCGAGACGTAAAAACTGAAGGCCATATTCCAGACCTGGCCGGTAAAAATCAGCAGAACCGCTCCCAGTTCAACCCCAAGTTGGCGTCCCGGAAAAAGCGCGGCCATGGCCAGCATTACGCCGGGAAGAAAACTCAAGACCGGAATCGATTGCAGCACGTCGAGCAGCGGAATCATGAAGCGCTCAGCGCGTGGCCGGTACGCGGCGATGTATCCATAGGTGACGGCGAAAAGCAAGCTGAACACATAAGCAAGCGCGATGCGCAACAGGGAGTACCCGGCATAAATGGGCAGCGCGCCGAGGCTGCGGCTGATTTCAACATGCGGAGTGAAGGGGCCGAGCCAGTTGCGTCCGACTTCAACGATGCCGTAGAACAGCGCGAGGCCAGCGGAAAACATGAGCAGATCGGGCAGAGCGGCGGCGGTGGGACGCGGCATCACCGACCAGATCCGTACCAGCGGACGGAACGCGATCCGCTGCGGACGCTTCACGGCTGCACCGGAGTCGTGGGCGGGTGCGGTTCGCCGACGGGTTCGGCGAGAGTGAGGCGGTGCGATTCACGATCGACTTCGAAGATCTCGGCGTAGCGTCCCCAGTTCATGGCGGTATCGAATTGGCGCTCGACTTCGTCCTGGCTGAAGTGCTCGTCGAGAATGTCATAGAAAAATTCCTGCGAAATGGCGTGGTCGTTCTTGGCGTGCAGGATACTGTCGATTTGCTGCAGGATGACGACGTGCTTGAGTGCGGCCTGGCGGAAAAGAATTTTGCGGGTCAGAATATCGGCTTCCGCAAAGCGAGTTCCCTCGGCGGTGATTTCGACATCGCCTTCTTTCAACGTGGCAAAGCCGAGCAGGACGTTGGCTTCAATGATAGGGAGAAGATCTTCGGCGTCCATGATGAGATCTTCGGCAAGGCGGTAAAGATCTTCTTTTCCGCCGCGGTCTTGCAGCAGTTCGAGCAAGCCGGCGATGCCGCCGACGCGGGCGTGGGGAAGCATCTGGTATTTCTGGCGAGCGGGCTTTTGCGCGGCCGCCGTAGATCCCGGCAGAGCCAGATCGAGGTCGGGTTGCGTCATGATTTTGTAGATGTAGTCGACCAACTCGACAAAACGCGCCGCCTTACGGTCGCGTGGTTGGGGAATTTCAATGGGAAAATCGGCGCGCACCCGCGCTGGATTCCTTCCCAGCACAATCACGCGGTCCGCCAGCAGCACCGCTTCTTCGATATTGTGCGTGACGATGAAAATGGCGCTGGTCGGCATTTTCTTGCTGAGCCAGAGCTCGAGCAGTTCATTGCGCAGGTTTTCGGCCGTGAGCACGTCGAGGGCGGAGAAAGGTTCATCCATGAACAAAACCTCGGGCTCGACGACTAGCGCGCGTGCGAAGCCGACGCGCTGCTTCATGCCTCCCGAAAGCTCTTTCGGATACGCACTTTCGAAACCGTCGAGTCCGACCGTATCTAGAATGCGCAGGGCGCGCTTGTGACGCTCCATGGCGGGGACGCCGCGAGCCTCGAGCGGAGCCTCGACGTTGTCGAGCACAGTCAGCCACGGGAACAGCGCGAAACTCTGGAACACGATGGCCACGCCTGCATTCTGAGAAGTGATCGGCTGGCCATGCCACAACACCTCGCCCGACGAGGGCTTGCTGAGTCCGGTGAGAATGCGCAATAGCGTGGACTTTCCACAACCGGAGGGACCGAGCAGCGTAACAATCTTTCCAGGTTCCACATTGAGGTCGATGGGCGCGATGACTTCAATGCGGTTTCCATCGGGCTGCAGATAGAACTTTTCGACGGCGTGGGCGCGAATGATGGGTTCGGTCACGGGAATCAGGTCTCGGGTCTTAGGTATCAGGTCTTAGGAAAGTCGTTTTTTCCTTCGATAGCGAGAATACAACATCACCTACGGGAATCAGCTGCAGAGGCAACATCAACGGCAGCGGGCGGGGGCGCCCGCTCTACACCGGATCAAGCGGACCATTCGATTGCTTGTGCGGGGTTTGCCTGTGCGGGTAACGGTTGCGGTGCGCGGTCGGAGATTTCGGCCAGCGTGGCCAGTTTCTCGGCCAGTTCGGGACCCAGAGATTCGGTGGCCAGACGCCAGCGCCAGTTGCCTTCTGGGCGGCTGGGAACATTCATGCGGGCGTCGCTGCCGAGGCCGAGCGCGTCCTGCAAGGGAATCACGCACAAGCTGGCCACGGAATCTGTGGCGGCGCGAATCATGGCCCAGTTGACGCCGTCATCGCATCGTCCCAGATATGCCGTCACCTGCTGGCGCTCGTAATCGGTAGCACCCGAAGCCCACCAGCCGAGCAGCGTGTCATTGTCGTGCGTGCCTGTGTAGACCACTTTCTCGGCGGTGAACATGTGCGGCAGATGGGCGTGCGCTCCGGCATCGCCGAAACCGAATTGCATCACGGCCATGCCGGGGATCTTGAGCCGTTCGCGGAGGGCGTGAACGTCGGGCGTGATGTAGCCCAGATCCTCCGCGAAAAATGGCAGGCCGCCGAGGGCCTCGCGCAGCTTCACGAACAAATCGTCTTTGGGACCATCGACCCAGCGGCCGTGGATGGCGGTCGGCTCGTCGGCTGGAATTTCCCAGAACTGCGAGAACCCGCGGAAATGGTCGAGGCGAATGTAATCGAAATTGTGCGTAATCCAGCGCATGCGGTCGATCCACCAGGAATATCCGCGCGCCTGCATCACATCCCAGCGATACAGCGGATTGCCCCAGCGCTGGCCGTCTTTGCTGAAAAAATCCGGAGGCACGCCGGAAACGACTTCGGGATCGAGCTCGGAATTCAGGCGAAACAAGTCGGGATGGGTCCAGACATCGGCGCTCTCGAAGTTGACGAAGATGGCGATGTCGCCGGCGATGCGGATCGAACGTTTCGCGCAGTATGCTCGCAGCGCCTGCCACTGCTCAAAGAAAAAAAACTGAATGGTGCGGCGGACGTCGAGTTTATCGAGCATTTCCGCGTGGGTCTTTCCAATCGCGGCTGGATCGCAACGCACGAATTCGCGGGGCCAGCGGTTCCAGGGCTCCAGTTTGAAGCGCGCGCGCAATTCATCGAAGAGAACGAAGTCGTCAAGCCACCACTGGTTTTGGCGGCAGAAGGTGTCGAAGCGAGAGCGCGCATAGGGCGCGGCTACGCGCAGAAAGTTGCGGGCAGCTTCAAACAGCAGCGGAAGCTTTTGATGAAAGACTGCATGGTAGTCGACAGGGCCGGGAGGGCTGGGCAGAGCGTCGACGCGGGCGCGGTCGATGAAGCCGCGATCGGCGAGGCGCTCGAGACTGATGAGCAGCGGGTTCCCGGCAAAAGCGGACGTCGAGGAATAGGGCGAATTGCCTTCGCCGAGCGGGCCAAGCGGAAGAACCTGCCACACGCCTTGTTTCGCGGAGGCGAGGAAATCGGCGAACGCGTAGGCGGCCGGACCAAAATCGCCGATTCCGCCGCGCGAAGCGAGCGACGTGGGATGAAGCAGAATTCCGCTGGCGCGCGGGAAGGGCATGCAAAATCAATTCTCAGTTCGTATTTCCCAGCGCCCAGCGATCCAACTGAGGATCGGGATCCGGGAACTGCTTCTCCCTAGGATCCTTCTTCTCCGCCCATGTGAGTCAGGTTTTTCATCTCCTGCTGATTGACCTTCAGGCGGTTGGATTTCTCCATGTCCTTGCGCAGGTTGGTCACAAACAGTCCGAACAGATCGCCTTGCTTCGCATCGAGCATCGACTGGCGAATCTCATCTTTCTTCGCCGTAAATTCCTGATCCGTAGGAGCCTGTTTGTCGAGAAGCTGGGCGACTACGCCGTTGCCGCCGGCGGTGATGGGGCCGCTGATGTCGCCGGGCTTCAACCCAAAGATTGCGCTGGCGCTGGTCATCGAACCGATATCGGGGACTTGTCCATCGGGCAGAACCAGGTCGCTCGTTTTGTACGACGCGCCCAATTCTTTGGCTGCCTTTTTCAGATCGTGCTCGGCCTTGGCCCGGTCAGAGAGTTCCTGCGTCTTTTGTTGCAGCAAGAAACCGGAGCGCTCATTCTTGAACTCGCTTTCCACGCGCGAACGAATCTCTTCGAACGTGGGCGTCGCCGGAGGATTTATGGCGAGAAGCTGAAAAACCACGTAGCCCTGCGGAATCTCCGCCATATCGGGCGGGGACTTCTCGGCCTCATTGAAAACTGTCTCCATGAACTGCGGGTTCGCGGCCACGCCGGGTAGAGTGTCGGTTTTGCTGAAGAGTCCGGTGGTGACGGCGGTTTCGCCCTTCGAGGCTGCGGCTGCGTCGAATCCATCGGTGCGCGCCTTGCTGAGCAGAGTGTTCGCGGCAACCTCGGTGGCGTGCGCTACTTTCTGCTGTTTCACTTTCTCTTCAATTTCGCTTTTCACTTCGGCGAGCGTCTTGAGATGGGCTTCCTGCTTGTCTTCGACGCGGATGATATGGAAGCCGTAACTGCTCTTCACCAGGTCGCTGGTCTGACCTTTGCCCAGCGAAAAAGCGGCTTTTTCAAATTCGGGGACGGTGCGGCCGCGGCCGATCCAGCCGAGTTCACCGCCCTGCTTGGCGCTGCCGGGGTCATCCGAATATTTCTCCGCGAGCTTGGCGAAATCGCCGCCCGCCTTCACCTGCTTCAAAACATCTTCAGCCTTCGCGCGGGCGTCAGCGATGCCCTTTTCATCTTCTTTGCCACCCGCTGCAGGAAGCGGCGTCTTGATCAGAATGTGGCTGACTTTGACTTGTTCGGGCGCGCGGTATTCTTCGCGGTGCTGATCGTAATACGCCTGCAGATCCTGGTCGCTGACGGTTGTCGCGGGCGCCAGTTTGGCGCTATCGACGACAACGTATTTGATCTGCCGCTTTTCAGGAATGGAGTTGTTATAGGTCGCCTTGTTGCGGTCGTAGAAAGCCTTGAGTTCCTCGTCGGTGGGATGCAATTCTTTGAGAATGTCGGCGCGCGTGATCACGGCATAGTCAAACTTTACTTTGGTGTTGCGGCGATCGAATTCCGCTCGAACTTCAGCGTCACTAACGAAAGCGCCGCTGGAGACCAGGGCGCGCAACTTGTTGACGATGATGTAGTCCTTCTCTAAGGATTCGAACTGGGGGACAGTCAGGTCATTGCGCTGCACAAAGTTTTCGTACTCTTCCTGCCCGACGAACTTGCCATCGGGAAATAGGATGGAAGCGAGCTGACCGTGCTGAAGTTCATCACGAAGCTCCTCGTCGCTGACACGCAGGCCCATCGTATGCGCCTCAGCTACCAGCGCTTTCTCGTTGATCAGCTGCTCGGCAGCCTGATTGGCAAAATACGGCATCAGCATGCTGACCTGCGCTCCTCCGCGTGGAAATTTTTGCCGGACCATGGCGCGCGCTTCGCGCTGCACTTCATTCACCGTCACCTGCTGGTCGCCAACGGTAGCGAGGACTCCCGCCGGAGGCGCACCGATGCCGAGGCTGGAGCCCAGTCCGCCGGGGATCAGGGTGATCGCCATGGAGGCGCAGATGAGGACAAGCAGAGCGCCCAGGACAATCTTTACCGTCGGCCCTGCGTTTTGAAGGGTTCGAATCATAAGTCAGACAACTCCGTGTCAGATAATTGCGTAGGACGACATCGCGATTGAAGCGACAGTCATTGACGCGACAATCAGTGAAACGACAATTCTTGATTATAAACTAGCCGTTGGAACCGCGAGATGGGCGGCGGACGGGAACGCCCGCGTCACATTACATAAGCTGGAATCCTAGTATTGAAACGAATTAATAAAGATGTTATGAACGTAGGGCGGTTCTGGTGGGCACGATTCCAGCTCTATTGTTTTCACCATTTTTCATCGAGGACATTCGTGAAGATATTGCGGCTTCTGGTTCCGTTCTTTTCCTGTGCGCTCGCTGCTGCCCAGCCGGCGGCTGATCCGACACTCGTTTTGCGCGACGGCTGGACGCTGCAATCTTCAGCAAAGGTCGCGGCTTCCGGCGAAGAGATCTCTCGCGCCGCATTTCCGACTGGTAACTGGATCACGGCGGATGTGCCGACGACTGTCGTCGCGGCGCAAGTGAAGGACGGGTTGCTGCCCGATCCTTTTTTCGGGATGAACCTGCGGCGGTATCCCGGGGTCAGCTATCCCATCGGCTTCAATTTCTCAAACCTTCCGATGCCGCCAGATAGTCCTTATGCAGTTTCGTGGTGGTACCGAAAGGAATTCGCGCTGCCAGCCGGTTTCTCCGGGAAGACCGTGTGGTTGAACTTTCGCGGCATCAACTATCGCGCAAACATTTTTCTCAACGGAAAACAGATCGCCGATTCGAAACAAGTCGCGGGCGCGTGGCGTGCGTACGAATTCAACGTTACAGATGCCGTAGCGCCGGGAACCAACGTGCTCGCTGTGCAGGTCTGGGCTCCGACTGAGAAAAGCCTGGCAATCACCTTCGTGGATTGGAACCCAGCGCCTCCCGACAAGAACATGGGTTTGTGGCGCGACGTTTATTTGACGACGAGCGGGCCGGTCGCAGTGCGGCATCCAGCGGTGTTTTCGAAAGTGGATTCGCCCGCGAATGACGCAGCCCACCTGACCGTGACCGCCCTGGTGAAAAATGCCAGCGATCGCGCGGTGAAGGGGATGCTGAAAGGCAAGATTGAAAATATCGACTTCTCGCAACTTGTCGAATTGGCTGCGGGAGAATCGAAAGACGTGACGTTTTCGCCTGCCCAGTATCCGCAGCTCAACTTAAACCATCCGCGGCTGTGGTGGCCGTCGCAGATGGGAAACCCGGAGCTGTACGAATTGCATCTCTCGTTTGAGGTAAAGAATTTTGAGGTAAACAACGAGGTAAGCAAAATCTCTGATTCTACGCAGATCAAGTTCGGCATCCGCGAGATCACATCCGAGGTTATTAAGCAGTCGCCGGACCGCTTCAAGCGGCTCGTCAAAGTCAATGGCAAGAAAATTCTGATTCGCGGCGGTGGCTGGACGCCCGACATGATGATGCGCGAGACGCCCGAGCGACTGGCCGACGAGTTTCGCTACGTGCGCGACCTGGGACTGAATACTCTTCGGCTCGAAGGGAAACTTGAGACCGAGGAATTCTTTGAGACGGCCGACCGGCTGGGCATTCTGGTGATGGCGGGGTGGTGCTGCTGCGATTTCTGGGAGCACTGGGGGAGCTGGACGGATGAAGATTTCGAAATTGCGCGCGCATCATTACGCGACCAGATGTACCGGCTGCGCGGGCATCCGAGCTTGGCGCTGTGGCTGAATGGCAGTGACAATCCGCCGCCGCCGGACGTTGAAGAGATGTATTTGAAGATCGAGTCGGAGCTGCGATGGCCGAATCCGGTGGTGTCATCCGCCACGGCGAAACCGACCACGGTGACGGGCGCGAGCGGAGTGAAGATGAGCGGGCCGTATGAATACGTGGCGCCTTCGTACTGGGTAGCCGATCCGCATCTTCACACTGAGGAGAGCTCCTGCAACGAAGGCGGCTGTGGCGGCGCTTATGGGTTCAACAGCGAAACCAGCATGGGACCGGCAGTTCCGCCGATTGAGAGCGTCGAGCGGATGGTTCCAAAAGATCATCTTTGGGAGGTCGGCGGGAAGATCGATGCCGAGAGGGCGGACGGTCCGCTCGATCCGTATTGGAATTTTCACGCTGGCGGCGGAGCGTTTAAGAACATTCACGTTTTTTCCGATGCCCTGAACGCGCGCTATGGAAAAGCCGGCGGCGTGGAAGACTTTACTTATAAGTCGCAGCTCATGACCTATGAAGGCGTGCGCGCAATGTACGAGGCTTACAGCCGCAACAAATACACGTCGACGGGAGTCATCCAGTGGATGCTGAATAATGCCTGGCCGTCGATGATCTGGCATCTCTACGACTACTACTTACGGCCAGGCGGAGGATATTTTGGCGCAAAGAAAGCGATGCAGGTGCTCGATCCCATCTATGGATACGACGATCGCTCGGTGTGGCTGGTAAGCAGCCAATATGTCGATGCGAAGGGACTGAAGCTGACGGCACGCGTGTTCAATCTGGATGGAACGCAGAAATTCTCCAAAGAAGTATCGCTCGATGCCGCCGCTGACAGCACAGCGAAGGTGCTGGATCTGCCGGGGATCGACGGATTGTCTCCGACATATTTCCTCGATCTGCGCGTCACCGACAGCGGCGGTCGGCTCGTTGGCTCGAATTTCTATTGGCTTTCGACGAAACCGGAAACGCTCGACTGGGCGAAATCGAACTGGTATACGACCCCAACCGCGTCGTATGCGGACTACACTTCGCTCGCGCAGTTGCCCAAGGTAAAGCTGAATGTATCGACCGGCAGCGAGCGCGACGGCGATAGCGAAGACGCGGTGACTCGTGTCACCGTCGAAAATCCCAGCAAGTCGGTGGCGTTTTTTGTGCGACTTAAACTCGACAGGGGCAAAGGCGGCGAGGAAATTCTTCCGGTCGTCTGGCAGGACAATTACATTTCGCTGCTGCCGGGAGAAAAGCGCGAGATCAGAGCGACATATCGGGCCAATGCTTTGGGAAGCGCGACGGCAGCAGTTGAAGTGAGTGGCTGGAACGTGGAGTAAGGCAATTGCAGAGGTAAGAGGTCGGATTGCAGAAGTCCCTACTCCTCTGCGGGAAGCTCAAAGTCGATCAGGTTGCCGCGGAAACCGCGCGTCTTCCATGCGCCGAAGGCGATTCCGGCGGCCATCCAGATCGTGCCGGCGATCACAGCCTTGCGACTCAGGCTCAGCCAGAGCAGGAAACAAATCAGGAAACCCAGGACCGGTGGCAAAACAAACGATGGCGTCCACCTCTTGTCGCGCAGCACGTAGCGCACAAAAGCCGCGGCGTTCACGCCCATGAAGGCTATCAACGCGCCGAAATTGAGCATCTCTGCGCCAAGACCGTAACTCATGACAAACGCGCCAATGAGCGCGATCGCGCCCACAAACAAAACATTGTTCCGCGGTACATGATGTTTCGCGTCGACCGCCCCGAAGAACGACTTGGGGAGCGCATTGCTTCGTCCCATGCCGTAGAGCAAGCGAGCAGCGCCGATCTGCGCGCCCATCCCCGAGCCGAAGTTGGCGACCAGCAGAGTGAATCCGATGATCGCGAACATCGGCATCCAGGCGCGGCCGGCGACGTGGACGAAGGCCGTGTCCACATCCGGAAAAGGCTGCGATGCAGGCCAGATCAGTTGCGCGGCGTAGACTTCGAAGGCCGACAGAATTCCGATGACAAGACAAGTCAGCACGGTGGCCAGCAGAATATTGCGGCGCGGGTTTTCCGCTTCTTCTGAAAGTGTGGAGATGCCATCGAACCCGATGTAGGTGAGCACGGCGATCGACGTCCCACCGAGCACCGCCTTGGTGTTCCACAAACTGGGATCATAGAACGGGCGCGTGTAGAAGCCTGCGCCGTCGTGTGGATGTCCGAGAATGTAACGCGCAGCTACAACGAAGAAAATCGCAATCACCACGCCCATTCCCGCAGCCAGAGCCGAATTCACGCGGGCTGAGGTCTTCACTCCCTGCACATTCAGCAGCGTAAACACCAGCGCGAAAAATACCGCCCACAGCCAATAGGGAATGCCCGGAGCGAACACATGCGCCTGCTGGCTGCACCAGATCGTGCAGATGATCGGATTGAGCATGTAGTCCATTACCATGCTCCAGCCGGTGACATAGCCGAGAGCCGGATTGATCTCCTGTCCGACATAAGTGAAAGCCGAGC
>PMSZ01000421.1:0-294 GCA_003168235.1 Acidobacteriaceae bacterium | reverse complement strand
TTATCCTGCGGAGATAACGGGGCTTGGGGGAGGGCATTCGTGGCTTGCGAGGTGTAGTAGAGCGACCCTGCCGCAGTTCCACAAATCCATCCGAATTCTATACTCAGGGAATTTTCTGTCAACGAAAAAGCACGCTATTAAAACGATTCTTGCCGAATCTTTTCCGAACCAAGATAATTCGCAGGTCGGCGACTTGCGGCTGCCAGCGCGGCGTTCGGATACGCTCAAAATGCCAGCGAATCGGGCGCCGGCAAAGTAGACGTCACCTTGATTCCCTGCCCCTCGGTCATGGTG
>PMSZ01000288.1 GCA_003168235.1 Acidobacteriaceae bacterium | reverse complement strand
TGAGCCAACCGCCGATCCTGCAATCATCACCGCCTATCTCGTTTGCCGCGAGGCGCGCAAAAACGCAACAGTTCTCTTGTCGGGAATCGGCGGCGATGAAATTTTCGCCGGATATCGCAAGCACGGAGCGCACGCCTGGGCGGAAGAATATCGGCGAGTCCCCGGCTTCGCTCGCTCGGTCGCCGAGCAGACTCTATTGACGTTGCCTTCCTTCCGTGGAACCGCAATGAAAGGGCCGGTCCGCCTGGCAAAGAAAATGGCGCGCAGCGCAGCTCTAAGCCCAGCGGAGGCCTTTATCAGGAACTGCACGTATTTCGACGCGCAGCAGAAGACAGATTTATACGCTCAGCCGCCCGCATCCGACGACAATCCCGCCAAACAGCATCTCGCCGCATTCGACAAAGTGAAGGACTCCAGCTTTCTGAACCAGATGCTTTACCTGGATACCAAAATTTTTATGGCCAGTCTGAATTTGACCTACAACGATAAGATGAGCATGGCATCGTCGGTTGAGGTCCGCGTGCCTTTCCTTGATCGCGATCTGGCCGAATTCGTAGCCTGGAACGTGAGCCCAGATTCGAAGCTGAAAGGGAAATGGCGGCCGGTGACCAAGCACATCTTCCGCGAGGCCATGCGTGGAATGCTCCCAGACGAGGTCATGCGACAGCCGAAAGCAGGTTTCGCCGCCCCGGTTGATTACTGGCTGGCGCACGATTTGCGTCCTATGGTTGACGATCTTCTTTCGGAATCGCGAGTGCGGCGTCGAGGATTGTTTCGCGCCGAAGAGGTGCGCAGATACATTGACGAGCACCGGCGCGGCGCAGAAGACTGGTCGATGCAAATCTGGCAACTGCTGACGCTGGAAATCTGGATGCAACTATTTATCGATGGCGATGCGAAAGCATTCGCCGAGCGCCAGATCGGCGCATCCCAACTCGCTCCACCACTCATGACGGCATGAAGCAGCTCTTACAAGACGCGCGCACGGGCGAGTTGCAAATCGCCGAGGTTCCGGCTCCGCAGTTGTTGCCCGGTTGCGTGCTGGTGCGGGTCGCAGCGTCGCTGGTTTCGGCCGGCACGGAGCGCGCCTCCGCGGAATTTGCCAGCAAGAGCCTGTTCGCGAAGGCGAAGGCCCGTCCCGACCTGGTGCGTGACGTGATGGCGAAGATGCGTCGCGACGGATTGGCGGCTACCCTGCAAACGGTGCGCTCGCGTCTGGATCAGCCGCAATCGCTCGGCTACAGCAGCGCAGGAGTTGTGGTTGCAGTCGGCGATGGCGTCGTCGACATCCATGTCGGCGACCGCGTGGCTTGCGCCGGCGCCGGATATGCGGTGCATGCGGAGTTGGCCTGCGTGCCGCGAATGCTGGTGGCAAAGATTCCCGATCGCGGAGAATTCTCTGCGCAGGTCACTTACCAAGAGGCAGCTTTCGGAACCATCGGCGCAATTTGCCTGCACGGCATTCGAACCGCACAGGTCGTACTCGGCGATACGGTCGCGGTGATTGGCCTGGGCCTGCTGGGACAAATCACAGTCCAGTTACTGAGGGCAGCTGGTTGCCGGGTCTTCGGCATGGACCTGTTGCAGCAGCGCGCCGATCTGGCGCAAGAGAGCGGAGCCGATGCTGTATGCATTGGAACGCGCGAATTCCGTGATCGGTGCTTCGAAAAAACGGGTGGTGTTGGCGTCGATTCGGTGTTAATTACCGCGGAAACTCCCAGCAGTGAGCCCGTGAATCTGGCGGCGGAATTGGCACGCGATCGCGCGATTGTGGTTGCCGTTGGGACTGTTGGCATGGAATTGCAGCGCAAACTTTATTACGAGAAGGAATTGGATTTTCGTATTTCGCGCTCCTACGGCCCCGGCCGTTACGATACTGCGTACGAGCTGAAAGGGCGCGATTATCCGATCGGACACGTTCGTTGGACCGAGACGCGCAACCTGGCGGCCTTTCTCCAATTCATCGCGGACGGCAAATTGAATCTGCCTGCGCTGATCACCCATCGCTTTCCGTTGGAGCAGGCCCAGCGGGCTTATGATCTGATTGCCGGGAACACCCGCGAGTTTTTTCTGGGTGTGGTGATCGACTATCCGGACGCCGAGTCTGCCACCATTCCAAACTTGGCCGAGAGAATTCCTGTTGCGACCGTTGCGCCGCCTTCCAACTCCGTCGGTCTAGGTGTGCTGGGGGCTGGGAGTTTTGCGCAAAACACTCTGTTGCCAGCACTGAAAGCGATCTCGGGGGTTTCCTTCATCGGAGTGTGCAATGCGACCGGCCCGCGCAGCCGGAAGGTCGCAGAGAAATTTGGATTCTCGTATTGCACAAATTCAGAAACTGAGTTGCTGCAGGATCCGAAGATCAGGGCGGTATTGATCGCAACGCGTCATCACCTCCATGCCTGCCAGGCGTCGGCGGCATTGCACGCAGGGAAAGCGGTTTTCTGCGAAAAGCCGCTTTGCCTGAAGGAAAGCGAGTTGGCGGAACTGATATGCGCGTCGTCCAACAACCCGGCGGCGTTCCTAATGGTTGGTTTCAATCGTCGATTTGCGCCGATGGCGGTGCAGATGAAGAATTTCCTGGCGCAGATTGACGAACCGCTCGCCATCCACTATCGGGTGAATGCGGGGTTTATTCCGGCCGATCATTGGGTGAACGATCCGGAGCAGGGAGGCGGACGCATTCTTGGCGAGGTCTGCCATTTCGTCGATTTCCTCTGCTTTCTGGCGGGCGCGTGCCCGGTCGAAGTGCAGGCGCAGATCGTGGGCAACCCAGGCCAGTACAGTATGGATAACGTGGTGGCCTCATTCAAGTTCGTGAACGGTACTGTCGGAACGATCAGCTATCTTGCCAACGGCGACAAGTCTGCTTCGAAGGAGCGCGTGGAGGTTTTCGGTGGCGGCGCGATTGCAATCCTCGAAGATTTTCGGCGACTCGAACTGGTCCGCAACGGACGGAAGCAAGTCACGCGGGCACGCTGGACACAAGACAAGGGCCACAAGGCGGAGATGCGGGCGTTTGTGGATGCACTCCGAGGCGAGACCGGGATGCTGATTCCGTTCGAACAGATCGTGGGCTCGACTCTTGCCACTCTGCGCCTGCAGAACTCCTGCCAGACGGGGCAGCCCCTCAGGGTGGAGTTGGGCGAGTTCGTGGCCTCAGCGCTGCGAGGGAGATCCCGCACTGAATGATCTGTACGCGTATATCCGAACTAATCAATACTCACCAGACATCAGTGGAAGAGAGCGAGCCGTAAATGCTGATTTTGGGCCTGAATATGTTTCATGCCGATTCCTCTGCGGCCATTGTCGAAGACGGGAAGATCCTCTTTGCCGTAGCCGAGGAGCGGCTGAACCGGCAAAAGCATTATGGCGGATTTCCTGCGCTCGCGGTGAAAGCGTGTCTCGATGCGGCGGGCGCGAAGATCACCGATGTTCAACACGTCGCAGTGGGGCAGGATAGCGATGCCAACCTCTCGAAAAAAGTGCAATATGCGCTCTCGAATCCCGCGAAGATACTGAACTTCATCAAGATGCGGCAGCGCAAGGAATCGATGCGCGATGTGCGATCGCTGCTGGCGCAGGCGCTGGACGTGGATCCATCGACGCTGAAATTCCAGGAACATCATCTGGAGCACCATATCGCGCACATCGCGAGTTCGTATTACTGTTCGCCTTGGGAAAAAGCCGCGGGCTTTAGCTACGACGGTTCCGGTGACTTTGTTTCCACCATGATGGCGCGCTGCGAGGGCCCGGAAATCCATGTGCTCGATCGCGTTTTTCTCCCGCACTCTCTCGGCAGTTTCTACACCATGATTTGCGATTTCATCGGCTATAGAAAATATGGCGACGAAGGCAAAGTCATGGGACTTGCGCCCTACGGGAAAGACACATACGTCGACGAGATCCGGAAAGTTGTAACGCTCAAGAATGGCAATTTTCAACTCGACATGAGCTATTTCAAGCCGCTCGGCAGCACTCAGGGAATGCAGGTGCTGCCCGACGGAACGGTGCGTCTGGCGCGGCATTTCTCCGGCAAAATGGAGAAGCTTTTCGGCGCGCCCCGCGAGCCTTACACCGAGATCACGCAACGCGACATGAACCTGGCGTATGCCATGCAGCATTGTTTTGAGGAAGTGTTCTTTCATCTTGCGAATGAACTGCACAAGCGCGTTCCCGATGAGAATCTTGCCCTGGCGGGAGGGTGCGCGCTCAACAGCGTCGCGAACGGCAAACTGTTCAGCCGGACGCCATTTCGCCGTACCTGGATTCAGCCGGCGGCCGGCGATGAGGGCTTGGCCATTGGCGCAGCGCTGCATACCTATCATTCAGTATTAAAACAGCCGCGGCGCCAGCAACTGGATCATGCTTATCTGGGCCCGGAGTTTTCCGAGGTGCAGATCGAATCTGCATTGAAAAGTGCGAGTGTAAAGTATCGGCGTCTTGATCGGATGCCGTTGCTCGACGCGGTTTCCGATGAGATGGTGCAAGGTAATGTTGTGGGATGGTTTCAGGGGCGCATGGAGTGGGGGCCACGCGCGCTTGGCAATCGCTCGATCGTCGCGCATCCCGGCCTTCCCAACATGAAGGATGTGTTGAACTCCCGCATCAAACATCGCGAGTGGTTTCGTCCCTTTGCACCGTCGATCTTGGCCGAGGCGCAACACGAATATTTCGAGCACGATCATCCTTCACCTTACATGCTCCACGTGTATAAGATCCGTCCGGAAAAAAGGAAGAGCCTCTGTGCTGTTAACCATGTCGATGACACGGGCCGCTTGCAGACCGTGGCGCGCGAAGAGAATCCTCTCTACTACGATTTGATCCAGACATTTGGCAGGAAGACAGGAATTCCGGTGGTATTGAACACGAGCTTCAACGAGAATGAGCCAATCGTGTGCACGCCGCAAGAAGCCATCGATTGCTTTCAACGCACCAAGATGGATGTGCTGGCCATCGGTCCGTTTCTTGCGCGCAAATCTGAGAGCTGAACCTGCTTTCCATGACTAAAACGCCGGCTGCGGCGGCTGCTTCCTCCGCCGTAAAGCTTCGAAGAGTCGCAGCCTGGCACGGAATTCGCGTGCTCGCATGGAAGAACGATGTTCTCTATGCATGTCGCGGGTACCAGATCCTTCGCCTATGCGTTGGTTCGCGGATCGGCGAAAGCGAGCCTTGGGAAGTTGTTGCTCGATTTTGTCCAGCCTGGTGGAGGAATCTTACGTCCCGCAACACGCTGAGCTACCGGATGATGCGCGACGGCTTCCACGCCCTGCTCGTACTCGACGACGATAAGAACGATAAGGAGGACAAGAACGGCCCACCTATGGTCGGCGCCGTGCCGGGCGCGCTGGTAACACGAACCGGCGAAAGCGACCAGTTTCACGTGACTCACCGAGTGCGGCGCGGCACGCGGCCGCTGCACATAACCGCCGTTCCCTCGGGCAAAATTTATTGGGGCGAGTACTTCGACAATCGCGAACGTGCGGAAGTCCACATTTATGCTTCAAGCGACTGCGGCCGCACGTGGCAAATTGCGTATACGTTTCCGGCGGGCAGGATCCGGCACGTCCACAACATTGTCTATGATCATTGGGCTGATTGCCTTTGGATACTGACAGGCGATGACGGCGCGGAGTGCAAGGTGTTGCGCGCAAGCTGCGATTTGGACAAGGTCGAAGTCGTGATGGAAGGCAATCAGCAGGCCCGCGCGGTGGCTGCGATTCCAACGCAAATTGGGTTGTATTTCTCAACCGACACGCCGTTCGAGAAAAACCACGTGTATCGGTTAGATCGAGCCGGGAATGTTCAGCGGGTTGGAGATCTTGCCAGTTCATCGATCTATGGCTGCAAGGTGAACTGTAGGGCGGGGGAGACATTGTTTTTTTCCACGATGATCGAGCCGAGTGCGGTGAACGCTAGCCGGGAAGTCCATCTCGTTGGATCGAGCGACGGAGCGAATTGGCAGGTGCTGGACAGTTGGAAGAAAGACAAATTGCCGATGCATTATTTCCAGTACGGTAACGCCTTCTTACCCGATGGCGAAAATTCCACTTCCTACCTTGCAGCAACCACGATTGCCGTCGAGCACGACGACCTGGTCACCACGCTCTGGGAAGTCGAACTGGCATGAGCGTGGCGACGCGTTGGCAATACTACCGGCGCATTGTTCGCGCTTATCTTGTTCCTGGCCAAAGCCAGTTGACGTTTTGGCATGAGGTTCCCGAGGGCAATCTTCGAGCCCGCGCCAGCGGCGGCCAGGTTGGCGAGTATTACATGGTGTTCCGCCAGAAGGCGGATTACCCCGGGCACTACGACGCCGCGGGCATACCCATGCTCGACTATCACGGCGCGATCGGGTTGCAATATAACCCGATTGCGATTGCACAGTGGGGACTCGCCAATTACAACCGTTTCTGCGAGACAAGAGACGACTCTCGATGGCAGAAAACCATCAAGGCGGCCGATTGGCTTGCCGCTAACCTGGAACAGAATGCTCACGGCGTTTGGGTCTGGAACCATCATTTTGACTGGGAGTATCGCGACACCCTGAAGGCCCCGTGGTATTCGGGACTGGCACAGGGGCAGGGCGTTTCGCTTCTCTTGCGTGCCCATGCTCACGCCGGGGATGCGAAGTACCAACTTGCAGCGGAAAAAGCGTTTGTTGCATTGACCAGACTGATCTCCCAAGGCGGCGTGCTCTTTGAGGAAGAAGCTGAGGGCCGAGCAAACAATCTCTGGATAGAAGAGTATCTCGTCGACCCGCCGACGCACATCTTGAACGGATTCATTTGGGCTCTGTGGGGCGTGTTCGACTTCTGGCTG
>PMSZ01000284.1 GCA_003168235.1 Acidobacteriaceae bacterium | reverse complement strand
CCTTCGGGAGCGGACGCCGACGCTATGCGGGCGAAAACGGCCAGCGGGGGCGGCGCTTCAGAGAACGTGACTTCAGAGAACGAGACTTCAGTGAATCAGGCGCGTGCAGATGCGGTCGTGACTTTCACGGCGCCGCGTCCCGCGCATATTTTTGCCGCGCTGACGAGCGGACCTACTGTGGTTGCGCCGATCGGTTCGCCAAGGGAGGCGGTCGCCTCCGAGTTGGGACTTCAGGTGAGCACCGCTCTGGATTTTGCCTCGCTGCTTGCGCCGCGGGCGCGGGACGCCAACAAGGGCAGCTATGGGCACGTACTGGTGATTGGCGGATCGGTGGGCAAGACGGGCGCGGCAGCGATGGCGGGATTCGCCGCGCTGCGGGCAGGCGCGGGCCTTTCGACGGTGGCGACGGCAAAGTCAGCGCTCCCGACCGTAGCGTCGTTTCATCCTGAACTCATGACCGAGGCGCTGCCTGAAACCGAGCAGGGAACGATTTCAGTGCGAGCGCTTGGATCTGGCCTGGATTCACTGCTGGCGCGGAAGACGCTTGCCATTGGTCCCGGCATCTCGCGGAATTCGGAGACTGCGGAATTTGTCCGCGCCGTCGTCGAGCGTGCAGGCGCTTCGTCCGGCGACTCGGCCGGCATGGTGGTCGATGCGGATGCGCTGAATGCTTTCGAAGGCATGGCTGGAAAGTTGAACGGACGTGGGCGAACGCTTGTCATCACGCCGCATCCGGGAGAGATGTCGCGCCTGACAGGGCTGAGCATCGCGGAAATTCAGGCGAACCGCTTGGAAGTGGCGCGAAAATTTGCGCGCGAGCACGAGTTGATTGTGGTGCTCAAAGGACATCGCACGTTGATTACAGCCCCTGATGGCACGGTCTGGGTAAATCCGACCGGCAATCCGGGGATGGCAACCGGGGGCACAGGAGACGTGCTCACGGGAATGGTTGCGGGGTTAGTGGCGCAGCATCCGAAGGATGCATTTTTGGCAACCGCTCTCGCGGTTTATCTGCATGGACTGGCGGGGGATCTGGCGGCTGAGGCGCGGGGTGAGAATTCTTTGGTGGCGACGGATTTGATTCGCTTCCTGCCTGCCGCATTTGCGCAGACGCAGAATTGGAAATCGGAAGAGATTCGATTGCACGGGTAGCGCGGTTCGAATCCTCCGTTCCAATCCTCGTCGGCGCAACTCTGGTCAGCGCGGAATGTAGGTGTCGAGCAGGGGCACGAAGTGGGTTCCGAGTTTCATCATGCGGGCCTGGGCGGCATCGGCGGATTCGCCTTTGAGCATCGGGGTCATCAGTCGGACCAGGGCCCCGTCGCTGCGATTCATTTTGATCGAGTCGGCAATCAGGTAGTACTTCGCCCAGTACTCGCTGGCCACCTCGCGGCCATGCGCTTGAAACCAGTACAGCACCAGTTGGCGCTCGTCTGCTTTCACAATCACGTAGCGGTTGGCGGGGAACGAGGAACCGTCGGGACGCGCGATTTCCACGAGAGTGCGCGAAATGGGGATCCATCCTGCGCCGGGGAGACAATGGTTTGGCGAATGGATTGTGTCACCTGATCTTTGGCTCGGAAAATAGGCGACGTAAAGATTGATGAAAGGCTGGGGCAAGCTCTGGTTTTCGTAGTCGCGCAGCAGGAACTCGCCTGGCCCGAGAACGTCGAGGGTTGGCTGGTCGATGGTTTCATCGGTGCCCGTCCAGCCGTCAATCTGTGAGGGCAGGGAACTCAAAGGCAGATACGCAGGAACGAACTCGTCGCGCGGGCGAGCCTGAAGACCGGCCGCGGTGACAAGCATGACCGCGGCGGCCATCACAAAGCGAAGCGATCCGGCTCTTGCGTTTGTGCCGGTCGCGCGCACCGGCTGTTGAACATGCGTGGCAGGAGCGGCCGCAGTGGACCTGGGTTTCCAGATCAGGCAGATCAGGCGATGCAGGGCGAAAAGCATGACCAGCGCGGCCACGAAGATCAGCCATCCTTCGAAGGTATGGAAAAATCCCTCAGCCTTGTCGGGGTCCCAGTACTGCACCAGCATTCCGGTGCCAAAGATGCGGAAGCTGTTGGCCGCGACTGCGATCGGGATTGCCGAAAACGCCAACACCACTCGCACCCAGATCCGCGTTTCCATCAGGTAGCCATAGATGATGGAGAGAGTGATCAGCGTGAGCAGCGACCGGATTCCGCTGCAGGCTTCGACTACGTCGAGCGGCATAGCGGCGAGCACAATGAGATTACCCTGACGCAGAACGGGAACGCCAACCAGTTCAAGCAGATTGGTCGCCAACCTGGAGGCCAGCAACTGAAGCGGAAAGGTAATCTGGGAAATGATCAGGCTGGGGATGGGGATCATCAGGATCAGAAACGCCCACGGGAACAGGACGGCGCGGAAGAAGACCCATCCCAGAAACAGAATGACGAGGCCGGCGAGCAGAATGAGCAGTGATACGCGGGAGAAGAACAATTCCGCGCCGAGGACTCCCAACGCCAGCATGAGTAGAGCGAAGACTACTAAAGGCAGACCCGCCCAGGACGGCGCAGGCGCTATGGATTGCAAACGCTTACGATCTTGCCAGAGAACAAAGAAGGCGAAAAGCGGGACGAAGATTCCGTGCTCGAAATTGGGATCACGGGAAGGCCCAACCCACTGCAGAACGAGATGGACGAGAATCGAGGCGTAGAGCCAGACGATCAGCGAAAGCAGCGCTGCGACCTGCCACCGGGGCATGCCAAACCACGATCGATCCTCTCGTGTGGCGAGGAGCGGGGCCACTTCAGCTGAGTCACTCATACTATTATGCCGCGCTTACTCTTGAGAATATGCGAAAGTCGGGCGTCGCGCCAAGCAATAAGAAATGCAAGGGTTCTAACATTGGGCTTAAAGATGGAGTTAAGCCATCCAGTTAAACATTTGATGCTGCCGGATGCCGAAGTCGAGATGCCTCCCTTTTGGCAGGTGGGCACCGACACACTTGGTGAGAGCAAGAAAGGGTAAACCATTTCCCAGGCGGCGACACCATATATGGGGACGATAAATCATGGAGGGCGCGCCAGTTTGGCGATTGAATCCAAAGGGATAGGGACATCGGGGTGGAAGAAAATTGGAAAGTAGTCCCAGATGTTACCAATGATGTGGGCAATAGTTTTCCCATTTCTCCGCAATGTGATAACGTGATAGGCGTTGCTTTAGGCGATCTCCGGAGCTCTTGCCGCTCGCAAGTCATTGAAACATTGGGCATCTTTCTCTCTTGTTGAAGCCCAGAGATTTTGGCGGGGACTGGCAACCGGTGTGCTCTGGAGAGTGTGAGAGTCTAGCCAAGACGTCCGCCCCCCGCTGTCTTGGTTGCGCAACAGTTCATCGGAATCAACAACTGGAATGGATCTGGATCACACCGAAATCCCGGCGACAGCGGTAATACCATCGAACGGAGGCGCTCGCGTCTGGCTGGAGAGCGTTAGCGCAGGTATGCGCACGGTCGAAGCGGTGATTCGGGAGTTGTCGCAGAATGACGTGCCGGTGCTGGTGGTGGCCGAGCGCGGATCGGGCAAGGCGGCTGCAGCTGCCCGGATTCACTCACTTTCCGGGCGCGCGGCGGAACCCTTTCAGGTCTATCAAGCGGCCGAGGTGGACGAACGAGTTCTGGCGGCCCTCGTGGGTCAAGGTGGGACAGTCTATCTGCAAGAGGTCGGAGACCTTTCAGCAGCGGCGCAGAAAGAACTGGTCCGGCAAATCGCTTTGAATGGCGTGGAGCAGCGCGGCTTTCCCCGCTACATCTGTGGTACCTCGCGTGAACTGGAGCCTGAAGTCAGGACGGGCAAGTTCAGCGAGAACCTTTATTATGGAATCAGCGGAGTGTGCCTTCGGCTGCCGCCTTTGCGACAGCGGAAGGAAGACATTCCGGTGTTGCGGGACTGGTTTCTGTCGGCGGCGGCGCGCGATTTTAGCCGGGCGATACCGCTGCTCAGCCCGGAGACGCAAAGCTTTTTTCTGGAATACAAATGGCCGGGAAACATCCGCGAACTGGAAAACTTCCTGGAGCGCGCCGTGATTCTGACCCGTGGCCCTGTCCTCTACGTCCCGCTGGCCGAGCTGGAAATGCAGGCGCTCGAAGCGCAGGACGAGCAGGCGGGAACAGAGACAACGACGCTGCACACCGCTGAGCGCGAGCACATTCTGCGCGTGCTGCGGGAGACCGCCGGCCAGATCGGTGGCTCCGACGGCGCGGCGGCGCGCCTGGGCCTGAAGCGCACCACGTTGAACTCCAAGATGAAGAAGCTCGGCATCGAGCGAAGTGACTATATGAAGTCCAGGTGACGGCATTTCGTCATCGTCACGTCGTCACCGCGGGCCTCGTCGGTTCCATCCCTCTTTCCTCAATCATCCCATAACTCTTTGCTCCTCAATTGCTTCCAGCAATTGCCGCAACGCGCGCGGAGTTTGGCGCAGTCCGTGCTTTAGTCATGTGCAGAGCGAAGGATGGGCAAGCATACGTTGCGAATCTCGATTCAAGAAACAGAAGGAACGATGGTACTCACGCTGGAAGGGCGGGTTGCGGGGCCTTGGGCGGCCGAACTTGGCCGTGTCTGGGTGGACGAGGCCGCGCGGCTCACCCGGCGCAAGCTTGCCATTGACATATCGAACGTGATCTTCGCCGATGCAGGCGGCACCAGGGTTCTGCGAGACATCTATTCTCAGGCCCGCCCCAGCATTGTCGCCAGCACCCCATGGACGCAGTACCTTGCCGAGCAGATATCGGCCGACCCCCACGGTCGAGAGCACGATTCATCAAACGAGGAGCAGGAAAATGCAGACTATGAGTGATGCAGTGCGCGGTTGCGGGAATCCAGTTCACGCCGGCAGCGAGTTCTTCGGCAAGCTATCGGCTGAAGCGCTCAAGGACCTGATGTCGTTGGAGCATCCCACCTCTTATCCTTCGAACATGATGCTTTATTCGGAGAAGGACCCAACACCGGGAGTATTCGTGGTGCTCGAAGGCGAGGTCAAACTTTCCATCAACTCGAGCGACGGCCGGCGCCTGATTCTTCGGATCGCAAAAAAAGGCGAAATCCTGGGCCTGGACTCGGTCATCTCCGGCGAACCTTCCGAGATGACGGCCGAGACTCTCTATCCATGCAAGATCGCGGTGATTTCGCGGCACAACTTTCTTGGCTTCATGGTGCGGCATCCTGAGGCTTACAGAATTGTGACCGAGGAGCTTGGGAGGCAGATCGGCATGGCCTGTGCGCAGTTGCGCTCGGTGGCGCTGTCAGCTTCCGCGCCGGAAAAGCTTGCCCGCCTGCTGCTGGACTTCAGCCGCAATGGCCAGTCGACCGAGACAGGCACCCGCTTTCGCTTTTGCCTTACGCATGAGGAGATCGGCGAGTTCATCGGAGCCTCGCGAGAGACGGTGACGCGCACCTTGAGTGTATTCAAGACCAGGCACCTGGTCGCGTTCAACGGCTCGACGCTGACAATTCCCAACAAGACAGCGCTGGCCAGTTATGCCGGATGTTAGCCGACGAGTTATGTGGCGATCGATTTGCGAAAGCAGTAGGTCGAGTGCGGTCAATTCACTAACATGGCGGCTTGTTGACCCTGTCATCCGGATCATCGGGAATCGACCACCATCCAGATCGGCAACAACTCACTATCATCCTGAGCGAAGGTCGCCGTGGCGACCGCAGTCGAAGGACCTGCGGTTGCCCTTGTGGCTCGCACTCTTGCTTATCGAAAATCAATATCTCAAATTTCCGGCCATAACTTCACCAGGGCAGCGGCTTGCCCAGGTGGAAATACCCGCCTGAGGGCCCGTCGTCGGGCAGCGTAGCCAGGGCCGCGCTGGTCTTGGCGCCTTCGCTCAGTTCCATGGGGGCCTGATCGCCGCCCATATCGGTCTTTACCCAGCCCGGATGAGCCGAATTGACCTTGATCCTGGTGTCGCGCAATTCATACGCAAGGTGAACGGTGTAGGCGTTCAGCGCCGTCTTCGAAGCATCGTACGCAAATGATTTGGCGTGATAGATCGGCGATTTCGGGTCGGCATGAAGCGCCAGCGATCCGAGAATGCTGGACAGGTTCACGATCCGCCCCGCTTCGCTCTTGCGGATAAGCGGAAGAAGCGCGTTGGTCAGCGCCACTTGCGCAAAAAAGTTGGTCTCGAAGACTTTGTGCAGCAGATCGGCCGAAACCTGCGTGGCGGAATGTTCCGGGCCGGTTCCGGGGAACACGCCCGCTGCGATACCGGCGTTGTTCACCAGGATGTCGAGCCGCCCGTAGCGCGAGTTGAAGTAGTCGTATGCGGCCTGCGCGTCGGAAGCCTTGGTGATGTCGAACTCCAGAACATCCGCGTCTACGCCTGCTGCGCGCAACTTTGCCACGGCTTGTTCACCCTGCGCAAGATTGCGCGAGCCGATGACAACCTTTACGCCGGCATCTTTCAATTCGATTGCGGTTTGAAAGCCGAGGCCCCGGTTGCCACCGGTAATGAATGCAACTTTTTGAGACATGGATCGCCGCTCCGCTCTGCTGGAATTTGTTTCCACGATCTTGGATTCACACCAGCCGGAGAAGGTGCACAAAATTCGATTTGCTCAATCACGTTCCGCCAGCCGACAGGAGTGGCGCGGTCCAGCCGCTTCCGACTAAGACTTCTTACGGAAGCAACGAGTGCGATATTACCTAAGTACCTCACTAGATTACATTCAGCTTGCTAGAGCATCTTCAACCCAAGTGTTAACAGAATCCACCGNNATCCATTGTGCGTCCTTTGCACAATGGGTGGGAGAGCACAGAAGCCGAGGCGGACAGTAAACAGTTAGAGCGAAAATGCTCTAATTGTCTACTTGCTTAGCTCAGAACTTAGTTCGAGGCGTCGACCCTGCCGGCGCCTTATTCATGAGCATCTTCAGCTATTAGCCACCTTTGAAATGGTTCGGCACTCGCTTGCAGTGTCCAATTTGCGCAGAACCTAGGAAGCCAGTTGTGGAGAGAAATCCTGCCGACTTATTGGCCGCAAATCTCGGTGAGCAATCGGACTCAGACGCAGTGGAATCATCGATGGCACACTACGAAGCATGGATAGACGGCGATTAAGAAATGCCTATCACACCCGCAGCAACTATGCGGGACGCATTCAGAATAATCCCCGAACAATGCGGTAAAGGCGCAACACTGTTTTGCTGCCACCGGTTCTCCCACTCGACTGCGATCCTCACCCTTCTTAGAGATAAGCAGATCCAAGCCGTAAGTCCAGGGACATTGACGATCATTCCCTGGTCCGCATCGGAGGCATATGGTCACCATGGCTCTTCCTATCTCGCTGGTCCCTTATCCGCGCGTTCCCGTCGATGGGAACGATCCACCCAAGCTGAGACCCCGTCTCTGTCAGCCTGACGCTGTTCGACGCGCCCAGGCAGGCGACGAGGATGCATTCTCGGAACTCTATGTCCAGAACAAAAAGCGCGTTTACTCCATCTGCATGCGATTGGTCCGCGATCCTTCGCTGGCGGAGGATCTCTCCCAGGAGGCCTTCCTTCAACTGCACCGCAAGCTGGGATCTTTCCGCGGCGAGTCGGCGTTCACCACCTGGCTGCATCGCCTCACCGTCAACGTCGTGCTGATGTACCTGCGCAAGCGCGTGCTGCCCATTTGTTCGCTGGATCAACTGATGACAAGCGTCCCCGAAGAACACGCGGGACGCGGATTCGGGACGCGCGACCTGACGCAAGCCGGCGTTGTGGACCGTCTGGCGATCAACCGTGCCCTTGCCGCCCTGGCGCCCGGCTATCGGAACATCTTCCTGCTTCACGACGTGCATGGATATCAACATCATGAGATCGCCAGCATGGAAGACTGCACCCTGGGCAACTCCAAGTCCCAACTGCACAAGGCGCGGCGCGCTTTGCGGACCGCTCTCGGTGGACCGTCGGGCTTGAGTTACATCGGCTAAGTTGTATTGTTGCCGCCGGCAAGCTATCCGGTCAGCGCCGTCAAAAATTGGCAGGACTTTCGTTGTTTCGCATTTTGGTTCGCATGCTTCATGGCGAACAGGACA
>PMSZ01000425.1 GCA_003168235.1 Acidobacteriaceae bacterium | reverse complement strand
TGCACGTAAAGCACAAAAATCGACAGCAGCGTCAGGGTGAAAAGCGCTGGCCGGCGCTGGTCGAAGTCGGCCCGTGGCTGCTCTTCAACCCAGCGGCGTCCGGTGAAGACCGCGATCGAAACGGCGATACAAAAAAATGTCTGCGCCACTGCGGCGTGCGCCGACGAGACCCACGGCGGCTGCAGCAGCAATACTGTCAGGCCGCCAAGAATTGCCTGGGTGATCACGGTGCCGAGGGCGGCGGCGGCCAGCCATTTCATCCAACGGCGGCGATCCCCAAAGAATGTCCAGGTGGAAAGTGAAATCGTCAGCAGTATGATCGACCCGGCAATCGCGCGATGGCTCCACTCATATTGAACCCCTCCGTGCAACGGCGGCACACTAAACGAGCCAAACGACCGCGGCCAGTCGGGAATGGAGAGTCCGGCATCGTTGCTCGTCACCAGCGCGCCGGCCATAATCAGAACAAACGTAGCGCAAACGACGAAGACGGCAAAGAGGTGCAGTCCGCGACGATACGGAATTTCGATGCCTTTCAGAACAGCCCCCGTGAAAACCGGGCGATACGGGCGTCGCACGGCGAGTTTCGCGAAACGGATTAGTTTAGCAGACCAGGGGCTCAAGGGATGCTTTAAGAACGGCGGCAGTCTCTCAGTTCGAGCTTTTCTGCGGATGGGAGGTCTTGAAGAATGAACGCCAATATGATTGGAAACGCGTCCCCGGTTGCACCATAAGTGCCATTCGCACTGTAACGCCAATTATGATGGCAGCCACTGCCAGAACAGGACCGACAGGCGTGAACCCAGACAGCAAATTAGGCATGTGCACCTCCACCATTATAGGGCGTTTTGGTTTTGGGGCAGGGTAACAAATGGTCCAGGTGCCAGAGGTCAAACGGCTGCGCCACCGAACGGATTTACGACAGTAACACCATCGATTTCGCGGCCATGTTGGAAGTCTTCCGAAAAAAGAACACGGCAGCCGGATTGCTTGGCAGAGCGGAGAACCAGAGCATCCCAAAAAGAAAATCCGTGCAACCGGTGGAGGTCAACGGCAGCAAGAATATCGGCAATAACAGGAGCGGCGACGTCAAATTCGGCCAGCAGTTCCACTTTGCGGCGCGCGGTGCTGGGATCGACATGCAGCTTTCTCGTGACGTTCACGAAATACTCCTGCAGCACTTGCAGGGAAATGACTCCAGTTCCAGCTCGCCTGTGCTCGGCCACGAGATCGCGCGCGCGTCGCTGCTTCGCGGGTGCAGATTCGTCGTCAGCGTACAGAAGGACGTTGGTGTCGAAGAAACTACGATCGCTCATGCGTCTCGTCACGATTGAATCGCTGGCCGTGAGAGTTGCCCGTACCCGACAGACGCTCGAACTCCTCGATGCTGCGCTCGGCGTCGTCGGCACCAGCCAGTTTTTGCAGATAATCGCGAATTAGCTGGTTAAGGCTTTTGCCGAGAGCTTCCGCCCGCTTTCTGGCGCGTTCGACCGTCTGCTCGTCAATAGATAGAGTCACATTCATCAACACAGTATATGTGCGCCCATATCCTGTGTCAATACCAGACTACGGCTACGCTTGCTCCTCCGTCGCTGCCGCACTCTGCGTTTCCATGGCGCGAATAATCGTGTCCGCAAACTCCGAAGTTCCCGCCGTGCCGCCAACGTCACGCGTCAGTTTGCTGCGATCGCGATAGACCTCGTCAATGGCATTGCGGATTTTCAGCGCCGCCTCATGTTCGCCGATATGCCGCAGCATAAGGAGCGCCGACCGCAACACCGCCGTGGGGTTCGCGATGTCTTTCCCGGCAATGTCAGGTGCGGAACCGTGCACCGCTTCAAAAATCGCACATTCGTGCCCAAAGTTCGCGCCCGGCACAAGGCCAAGGCCGCCGACCAGCCCCGCGCACAGGTCGGAAAGAATATCTCCGTAGAGATTTTCCATCAGCAACATGTCGTACTGATAGGGATTCATCACCAGTTGCATGCAGGTATTGTCGACGATGTGCTCGCCATACGTGATCTCGGGATATTCTTTCGAGACGTTACGCGAGCAGCGCAGAAATAATCCATCGGACAGTTTCATGATGTTGGCTTTATGGATGGAATGGACTTTCTTGCGCTGGTTCTTGCGTGCGTATTCAAAGGCAAAACGCGAAATGCGAGTAGAAGCCTTTTCAGTAATGATTTTGAGGCTCTCGACTACTCCGGGAACCACCTCGTGTTCGATACCGGAATAAAGCCCTTCGGTATTTTCGCGCACCACGATCAGGTCGACCCCAGGGTAGCGAGTGGGAATATGCGGCAGGTTGCGGATCGGCCGAAAATTGGCAAACAGCTCGAAGCGCTTCCGCAGTTCGACGTTGATGCTGGCGAAACCGCCGCCAATCGGCGTAGTCACAGGCCCCTTCAGCCCGACGCGGGTACGCTCGATCGATGCGCTGAGTTCTTTGGGAATGTACTCGTGATATTTCTCAAACGCTTCGGCGCCTGCAGCAAAACTCTCCCATTCAAATTTGACGCCGGTAGCTTCGAGAATGCGAACGGCGGCCTGGACAACTTCAGGGCCAATGCCGTCGCCGGGAATAAGAGTTACTTTATGAGTCATAAAAATGGAAGCTGCACCCTACATGTGGATCATCGCCACAGGCCGACGGTCGCTTTACCCGATAAACTTCTCACTCGATAAACGCCACGAACCTCAGCGCCCCGTGCCCTTGCTCTTGGGTTCCGTTTCCTTCGTTTTCAGCAGATCCTTCAGCTCAGTCAAGAACTCCTGCACGTCTTTGAAGTCAAGATAGACCGACGCGAAACGAACATACGCAACCTTGTCGTGACGGCGCAGTCGATTCATGATCAGTTCGCCGATTTCGCTGGTCTTGCGTTCACGTTCGGCAGACTCGATAACAAAAGTCTCCGCTTCATTGACGATTTGCTCTAATTTACTGATCGGCACCGGACGCTTTTCGCAGGCGCGCATCAGGCCGTTGAGTACCTTTTGGCGGTCAAAACGCTCACGGCGTCCATCTTTCTTCACCACCATGTATGGAATCTCGTCGATGCGCTCGTAGGTGGTGAAGCGCTTTTCGCATTTCAGGCATTCGCGACGCCGCCGGATGGAGTCGGCTTCCTTGCTCTCGCGCGAATCCACGACTTTGTCGTTCTCAAACCCGCAAAAAGGGCATTTCATAGCGAATCGTTCGGCACAGCCGCAACAGGAAATTGTAGCAGGCGTTCAACAGGCGTCAGGTTTCAGATGCTGGTCTCAGGAAGATCCCTCCGCCGCGGCTGCTTCCTCCGCCTGCTCGGTCTCCTTGGAAAGTTTGCGCAGGGATAGACGTTCGTGATGCGCAAACAGCAGTCCAGCGGGAACGATGGCGACAAAACTCACCAGCCACAGCATGATGCCGCAGCTGACCGCGAGTTCCTTCGGGACGATATCAAAGATGTGGTCGAGCGCGCTGATCGTCGCCAGTTGAGCGCCCCCGCCCACCCCCGGCAACTGCACCAGCGACCCGATCATGCTCGCTCCCATCAAAAGCAGGACTTTGGTGGCACTCATCGAATTCATTGGTGCGCCGTAGGCGTGCGTTACTTCTTTATAAGCCAGGGCAATGATCCACCACATCAAAACCGACACCGCCGATAACTGGAAAAAGGCGGCGGTGCCATGAATCGTATTCAATCCGGCGGTAAACTCGCGAATTGTGAAAGCGATGCGATGGCCCAGATTCTCGGCGAGATGCGCAAAGCGGTTCTCGACCCACTGGGCAATCCGGTTTCCTCGGTAGGCAATCAGTAAGGCTCCCAGAAGCAATCCCACCACCAGCGCAATCAGCGCATAGCCCGTGAGATGAATCCAATGTCTTATCTCTGGCGGCGCGGTGACCGTAAAGTCGCGCAACTTGGAAGGCAGAAAAATCGCTGCCACCATCAGGACGGTGAAGCCGCCCACGTCAAAAATCCGTTCCACAGCCCAAACCGCAATTTGCGAAGCGAAAGGCAAGTTCTGACGACGTGAGATCAGGTACGGACGGATCATTTCGCCCGCGCGACCCAGGAGCGCGAGTCCGGCGAATCCGATCACCGTGGGCGAGACCAGCCCGAGGATCGACGCATCCTTGCGCACAGGTCGAAGGAAAATCTTCCAGCGAACGGCCCGCAAGAAATAGGCGATGTAAATGTACGCTACCCCGTAGAGAATGTGACGCCAACTCAGTTGATACTGAAGCAGCCTGGCCCAATCGAAGTTCTTCCACGTGCGAAACTGCAAATAGACGAGCACGGCCAGCACCAGCAAAACGGCGGCAGAAACCACGTAGCGTTTTTTATTCATTCAGTCTTGTTCGTCAGGTCTGATGCGGGTGCCAATCACCTTCGCGGAGCACAGAAATAGCGCGGTCGTGGCGAGCAAGCCCCGGAACGAAGGTAAATGAGACAGCAGACAGGGTCAAACCGCCGAGGCGTGGTTTGAGACACCAGCGCTGTGACTCTTAGAAAATAAATCAATGTGGGGTTTCGGCAGCGCTCGCCGTCGCGGGCTTCGAAGAAGCACGAACAACGGTCGGCGCCGAGCCCTGTACTTTGCTTGTGGTCTTTGCGGAGATCTGTTTCCTCTTCGCCGCCTTCTCTTGCGCGATCTTCTTCGTGTTGTACTCGTGCACAATGCGAGCCACATAGGCGCGCGTCTCGCGAAACGGAGGCACTCCCCGATACTGCTCCACGCGCTCCGGGCCTGCGTTGTACGCGGCCAGCGCCTTGATGAGATCGAAATTGTAGCGTTCCAGCAGTTCGCGGAGATACCGGCTTCCGCCTTGGACGTTGGCCTGCGCATCAAAGACATCATTCACGCCGAGTTGGCTGGCGGTCCCCGGCATCAATTGCATCAGTCCGCGAGCGCCTTTCGGAGAAACGGCATGCGAGTTGAATCCGCTCTCTGCATGGATCACGCTGGTGACCAGGTCGGGATCAAGATGATAAGTCGCGCTGGCAGTATTCACGACCTCGCTCAGAGCGGGCGCGGACCTGCCAGACTGGGCCGCTGCAGATTCTGCCCTCGCGGGCGCAAATGGAGTGGGCAGGGAAGCGTAGGCATCCGCCGGCGCGGGCAGGGCAAGATCTTTTTCGTAGCTCGCGATCTCCGCGGTGGGAACGTCCGTGAAGCTGGAATCGTCAGCAGACAGATAGAGGCGGGTCGTTTCTCCCATCACAAGGCGGTGTTCATGGCGAATGCTGAAACCATTGATGAGCAACGCCAAGTCAGCCCCGAATGCAGAACGAGAGAACAGAGCAAGGGTCATGACGCAGAAAAGTGCTCCCGCTGAAATCTTTGACGGTCGACCC
>PMSZ01000432.1 GCA_003168235.1 Acidobacteriaceae bacterium | reverse complement strand
GTTCATGGCGAATGCTGAAACCATTGATGAGCAACGCCAAGTCAGCCCCGAATGCAGAACGAGAGAACAGAGCAAGGGTCACGACGCAGAAAAGCGCTCCCGCTGAAATCTTTGACGGTCGACCCGCAACGCAACCTCCCGTTAATGGGTTTCTTGGCGTCATCACTCTTATTCTTACGGCTCTCGCCGACCTTTTACAAAGGCGGTTCACAAACTCACTGCGATCGCATCACCGCGAACTTCGTCACCCTCTGCCCGTTCAATTTCTTTTCCTTCAAGCACGTGTTCGATCGCCGCCGATACGCCGCTCTCCGCGTTCGAGCGCGTCAGCTTCCAGCCGCGCGAACGCAGTTCCTCCGACGCATTTCCCATGATAAACGGATGCCCCGCAAACTCCAGCATTTCAATGTCGTTATAGTTATCACCGACGGCCATGACCTGGTCGCGCGTAATACCCCGGTAATTGGCCCACCGTTCGAGCGCGTGCCCCTTGGAGCACCCGGCATTGAGCACATCGACAATCGAAAGATCGCGGCCCGGGTACTCGGTGCGCAATACGGTAATTGGCAGCCCGCAGGATTCGAGAACTCGCAAGACCCGCTGCATGTCGGCAACCGGCCCGCAAAACATCGCCTGCACTGGATCGGTGGTCAAAGCATCTTCGATCGGAACCACGAACTGGATATACTGCATATTCTTTTCCAGCCAGCGTTTAATGCTCGCTTCCAGCAGGTCCAGCCGCTCGATCACGATCGTCCCCGCGCGATTGCTGTCAAAAGTCAGAACGGTCTGCCCGCGGAATTCTTGCATCACGCCAAGGAGTTCGCGGCAGGTCGCTTCGGGGAGTAAGTCACGGTGAAATGTCTCTCCGGCCAGAGAACGGGTAACGGCACCGTTCGAGCTGATCAACCACAGATCAAATCCCAACTGTTGAGCGATGGGGAGGGCAAACGTGTGGCGCCGCCCGGTGACAAGAATGACCTCGATCCCCTGCGAGTGCGCGCGTCGCAATGTGGCCAAGTCGGTCTCGGAAACGCGAAATTCGGGGCTGAGGAGGGTCCCATCAATATCAATGGCAATCAGGCGGAGAGAATTAGCGGGCACAGATAATCCTATCATTGCCATGCGGGGGCCGGACTTTGTTGGGCAGGCCCCTAAGTTCCGCCCCCTCAATGTAAAACCTTCGTGAATTTACCCATGAAATCCTTGATCGCTAGCATCGAAATTTGGAGTTAGACACAGTTCGGGCATGCCGCTAACTTAGGTCATGGACACATTACTGAGCATCGAAGAATCGCCCTTCGAATTCCTCCACGAGATTGGCGGTCGTCTCGCCACGGCCGACGGGTTTCATGAGGTTCTGGATAGAGTCGTCGAGTTTGTCTCCGGACTGGTCCGGTGCGATTCCTGCCTCATCTACGTTATCGATGGCGAATACCTGGTCCTCCGCGCTTCCAAGAACGCGCATCCCGATGCGGTCGATCGCCTCAAACTCCGCGTCGGGCAAGGGATCACCGGTTGGGTGGCGGAACATAACGAGCCGGTAGCGATTTCTGAAAAAGCCGCGCAGGACCCGCGCTTTCAGTTTTTTCATGAGTTGCCCGAGGACAGTTACGAAGCCTTTCTGTCGGTGCCCCTCATGTGCCGCGGTCGCGTCGTGGGCGCGATCAATATTCAGCATCGCCTGCCGCACATTTACCGACGCAAGGATATCCGCATGATCTCGGCCGTTGGGTTTTTGGTGGGTGCAGAGATTGAACTTGCGCGCATGGAGGAAGTCAACTCCAACCTCACCGACCAGCTGCGAACTCGAAAAGTCGTCGAACGTGCCAAAGGCATTTTGCAGCGCGATTTGGGATTGAACGAAGAGCAAGCCTATCTTGCTCTCCAGAAGCAGAGCCGGCAAAAACGCAAAGCCATGAAAGAACTTGCCGAAGCCATCATTTTGGGAGCCGAAGTAAGAGAAACCAGCCGCCGCCGCGGAGTCGCCTGATCAACTCCCGTTGAGAATCTTGCCCGGCAAGAACGCAGAAGCAAAAGAAAACCGGGAGCGGATCGTTCACTCCGTTCTAAAGACGCCGGAGTCATCTGCGAAGGTCCATTTGGGTTTCCCCCCTGTTCCTCGTGTACCCTGCATTCACGTTTCTCAAACTTGACATCGCCACCCAATGCGCCCTGAGCACCATTGAACTGGGTTTCCTGCGCGTTCAGGCGTGCGCGTTTGCAAAAGCCGAACGCGTGAGAGAGCATAGTTGGTTTGCATACATCTCACAGTTCCTACTATGAGGAAACGGCCATCTATGGCGAAGTCCACGAAGGCGAAGTCGACGAAATCTAGTACGGCGGCTAAAAAGGCGACAGTCGAGGTGAAATCCTCCCACTCAGTGCCCAGCGGAGCCGGAAAAGCAATCGAGCCGGCGAAAGGCAAGCTGGGCGTGATGATTCCCGGCATGGGCGCCGTTGCCACAACGTTTGTCGCCGGCGTGGAAGCCGTCCGCAAGGGAATCGCGCAGCCCATCGGTTCGCTCACGCAGATGGGGACCATCCGTCTCGGTAAACGCACTGACGGACGCTCGCCCAAGATTAAAGAGTTCGTTCCTCTCGCCGGTCTCAATGATCTGGTCTTCACTGGCTGGGACATATTCGAAGACAACATGTACGCCGCCGCCCGCAACGCCGGTGTACTCGAGCGCGATCTGCTCGACAAAGTAAAGGGGCGGCTAAGTGCCATCACTCCGATGAAGGCCGTCTTCGATCACAACTACGTCAAGAGGATCGACGGACCAAACGTCAAGAAAGGGAAGAACAAGCTCGACCTGGCCGAGCAGCTGCGCCAGGACATTCGCGATTTCAAAAAGTCGAGCGGAGCTAGCCGTTTGATCACAATTTGGTGCGCCTCGACTGAAACCTTCATCGAACCGAGCGCCGCTCACCAGAGTGTGAAGGCGCTGGAAAAGGGAATGAAGGAAAACGACGAGAACATCGCTCCTTCGATGATCTACGCCTACGCCTCACTGATGGAGGGCGTTCCCTTCGCCAACGGCGCTCCCAACCTGACAGTCGACATCCCCGCCATGATCGAACTCGCGAACGAACGCGAGTTACCCATTTGCGGAAAAGACTTCAAAACCGGCCAAACGTTGATGAAAACGGTGCTTGCGCCCGCCTTCAAAGCGCGTCTGCTCGGCCTCAGCGGATGGTATTCGACCAACATCCTCGGCAACCGAGATGGCGAAGTGCTCGACGATCCCGGCTCGTTTAAAACCAAAGAGGAATCCAAACTCGGCGCTCTCGAGCACATTCTGCAGCCAGCCCTGTATCCCGAGCTCTACGGGAACATGTACCACAAAGTTCGCATCAACTATTACCCGCCGCGCGGCGACAACAAAGAAGGTTGGGACAACATCGATATCTTCGGATGGCTCGGCTATCCGATGCAGANNCCGCGCCCATCGTGCTCGATCTCGTCCTCTTCCTTGACCTCGCGCAGCGCACCCCGCAATTGCGCCGCCTGGGAATTCAGGAGTGGCTAAGCTTCTATTTCAAGTCGCCGATGACTGCGCCGGGCCTGTATCCCGAGCACGATCTCTTCATCCAG
>PMSZ01000052.1:9645-10388 GCA_003168235.1 Acidobacteriaceae bacterium | reverse complement strand
CCGGCACTTCATCGTCATGGAGTTGCTCGAAGGCGAGACCCTGGCCGACCGTCTGCGACGCGGTCCGATGCCTCTCGATCAGGTGCTGCGTTACGGCGCGGAGATTGCTGAAGGCCTGGACGCCGCTCACCGCCAGGGTGTGGTACATCGGGATCTGAAGCCCGGCAAAGTAATGCTCACCAAGACAGGCGCCAGGCTGATGGACTTCGGATTGGCGAAGGAAATCAGCACGGTGAAACCGGTGTCGGCTGAACTGACGGCGACGATGACGAGTTCGCACGCGACTCCGCTGACCCAGCAGGGCACGATCGTCGGGACATTCCAGTACATGGCGCCCGAGCAAGTCGAAGGCAAAGAGGCCGATGCGCGCAGCGACATTTTCAGCCTGGGGGCGGTGTTGTACGAGATGATCGGCGGCAAGCGGGCGTTCGAAGGCAAGACGCTGGTGTCGGTGGCAGCCGGGATTCTCGAAAAAGAGCCGGCGCCGATCCGCACGCTGCAGCCGGAGACTCCGCCGGGGCTGGAGCGTGCGATCAAGAAGTGCCTGGCGAAAGATCCGGATGCGCGTTGGCAGAGCGCGGGCGATCTAGCCAGCGAACTGAAGTGGATTGCGGAGGGCGGGGCGGCTGCGGATGTGCAGACGGCGTCGCGGGATGATGCTCGGAAGTCGTTGTTCTTGGCCTGGGCGGTGGCGGGAGTAGCACTGGTCGCGGCGATTGGGTTGGCGTTCTTCCATTTTGGCG
>PMSZ01000052.1:0-9580 GCA_003168235.1 Acidobacteriaceae bacterium | reverse complement strand
TCGGCTTCTTCGCTGACGCCAAGCTGAAGCGCATGGACATTGGCGGCGGGCCGGCGACGATCATTTGTGACGCGCCGATCGGGCGTGGAGCATCCTGGGGCCCGAACGGGACCATCGTATTTTCTCCTCAATTCAGCGCGCCCATCTACCAGGTATCGGCCACGGGAGGAATGCCTGCGCCCATCACGAAATTGACCGGCAACTACACCACGCACCGCTGGCCGGCGTTCCTGCCCGATGGAAAACATTTTCTATATCTCGCGGCGAACCACGCGGCACCTACGGTCGGCGATACCGCCGTGTTTTGGGCATCGCTCGATGGCAAGCAGAACAAGCTGGTTGTATCGACTTCTTCGAGTGCAGCGTATGCCTCGGATTATCTGCTCTTCGTCCGGCAGAACGCGTTAATGGCGCAGCGTTTCGACCAGTCGTCCGGTGAGTTAAAGGGCGAGGCTTCAGTTCTGAACGACGACGTACAGGTGGATAGCTCGGTGTGGCGAGGAACCTTTTCCGCCTCAGACAATGGGACGATGGTTTACCAGCCGGGAATGGCTGGCGGCGCGATGCAGTTAACCTGGTTCGATGATCATGGCAGGGAGATCGGGCACCTGGGCGAGGCGGACGACTACTACCAGGTCGAACTCTCACCTGACGGCAGGAAGGCGGCAGCGGCCATCGGCTCTTTCTCGTATGTTATTTGGGTCTACGACGTGAAGCAAAATACGCGCACCCGCCTAACCTTTGGGCCTGCCCTTTATATCAGCCCAATCTGGTCGCACGATGGGAAGCAAATTGCATATATGCGGGGAGGAGTCTCGAAGCCGCAAGCCATTTTAGCCAAAGCGGCGGATGGTTCGGGGGAGGAGAAGAAACTGCTGGACCTTGGCGTATACCAGGGTTTGCAGAGCGGATTATGCGATTGGTCTCCGGACGGCCGCTACATCCTCTTTATTGCCGGGACGGCTTCGGTAGGGAATGGAACCGACATCTGGGCGCTTCCGTTGTTCGGAGACCGGAAACCATTCGCCTACATTGCCGCGCCAGGAAATCAGTTGTACGCGCAGTTTTCTCCCGATGGACGCTGGGTGGCATATTCGTCGGATGAGTCGGGGACGCTGGAGGTTTATGTGGCGCCGTTTCCCTGGACGGGCGCGAAGTGGCAGGTTTCCAATGGCGGAGGCGTTCTGCCGCGCTGGCGGCGGGATGGAAAGCAAATCTTCTTTCTACGAATGGGGAGCGCCAGTACATTCAGCGCTGACGTGGATGGTCACGGATCGAGTTTCGAAGTGGGCGCGATGCACACTCTGTATAACGTCAACAATCTTTCTCCGAACACGGCAGGACAACAGTACTCGGTCACGGGCGACGGCCAGCGGTTTCTGCAGATTACTACCGGCGACACAGGAAAAGGCAGGCGGCCGTTAAATGTGATTCAGAACTGGACAGCGCCGCTCCAGGGGAAATAGAGGGTCGAGGTTTCGGGTTTGATCCCGGTCACTGCGCATGGACTGGGCGACGGCGACAAGGCTGCTGAAAGTTTACTTCTGATCTTCTTTCTTAACTGCCGGAATCCCCAGGCCGGCTTTGCGCAGACCTTCAATCCAATGCTCGACTCGATCGGGCTGATACCCCTTGCCGAGCTCCAATTGGGATGATTATTCACTTGTTCTCGCGGGTTGCTTTTGGAGATATTTTTTCGATCGGTTTATTTCGCGTCCCCTTAGCAATTCTTCAACACAGCGGTCCCACATCATGTCCCGACTCTGCGACCGTCACCTATATGAAACGTTTCTGAGTCTGACATCACTATCTGCACAAGGACAGTTGCCCGGTCAGAGAAGCGCACCCGAGATCCACTCCAAATTGGCGGGCCTCGCGTCCGAATTCCGATAAGGAGAACGCAAAATGAGCGAGGAAAATTCACGTCCAACTTGCCCGTTTAAACTCACGGGCCCATATGTACCGCCGCGGTTCCAGCAGGGGCCGGTGACAACGGGGATGAATCTTGGTCCGCTGGCATTTCTGGCGGGGAGCTGGAGAGGACCCGGCTTCAACGCGATCTGGCGGCCCGACAATCCGCAATCGCTACCGCAAACAACTCCCCTCGACCAGACCAAGCGCTTCCTGGAACTGAACCTGACCCACGACTCCTTCGACTTCCACATAATCCCGGGAGTCGTGCCCAACCGAGGACTGAACCCGCAGACCGATCTCGGCCTATATGGCCTGCATTACCTGCAGCGGGTCAGCGACGCCGACCCGTCTCCGGGCCCGCACGTTAAGCCAGCCGGATACTCGACCACCGCGAAACAGGCGCTGCATATCGAGCCAGGGCTGTTCATGAACGTTCCCGCGAGCCAGCAGCCCGAAACGGGGAACACGCCTATCGTGAACAAGGACGCCATTGTGCGAATGGCGAGCATTCCGCACGGGGTCACGGTGCTGATGCAAGGGCCCAATCCGGGTACGAAACCGCATCCGGGCAAACCGCACATCCCGCACCTCAAACCCTTCAGCACCCACGGCAATGTGTACCCGGGGCTCAATCCCATCCCCTTCGCGCCTTATGTACCTCCGCCGGCACTCCCGCCGGGGACGCCGAATCCGCCGGCCGTCGGGATCCAGCCGATAGAACTCGACGCCGCCGGCGGCGTCACTGCCGGTCAACAGCATGTGGTTCCGGAGATCAACATAAACGCGGATGTTTTTGTGCCGAATCAGCCGCCGCCGCTGGCGCCGCCGGCAGCGAATTCAGGACTGTCCTACCAGAGCAGCGGCCCGTTCCCGGAGCATTTCCAGGGCTTCATCGACGACCCCAATTCTGTTTTGAAGGAAGCGATCGAGCACCAGGAAATTCTTGGCCACATTACGATCCATCTCACGACGGATACTCTATCGCCGGATGGTAAACCTACTCTGGGCGTGGGCAGTCTCTATGAGACCGTCAGCAACATCCCGTTTCTGGGGGTCGCGAATCAAGCTCCGCCCAATCCTCCCCCGTTTCAACCTGCGACCGCTGCTATGCAACCGACCCCGATTCCTAACGCCTTCGTCTACTCAGCCAGCGCAACCTTCTGGATCGAGTGGGTGCGTATTCCGGACTATCCGATCCTGAAGGCGGATCCCGGCCCAGGGGTCAGGGAGCTTGAGCCGTTCTGGCCGGAAGGTACTTACCTGCAACTGCAGTACTCGCAGCTTGTGATTCTAATTTTCAACAACGTCCTTTGGCCACACGTAACCGTCGGGACGCTGACGCTCAGCGCCGGTTAGCTTATCGAGTCCGGCGGCGCGTTGGTGACGACGCGACGCCGGCATTCACTCGAGATCAAAACAGTCGATCTTGCCCGAACAATTGTCCGAACATAACGGGCAAGCCGGAAATGTCCCTCGGCGGAGGAGAACAGGCCTACTAAGGGATCGCCGATTATTCCCAAGTGGTCGGCAACCCTTACCTTACCGGGGTTAGCGAGTCGGATGCGGCACTTACTTGCCATCCCGAACGAATTTTTGTATTCGTCCGCCCGTGATATCGCCGACGTATACCGAACCGTCTGTCGCGACGGTGATGCAGTGCGCCATCTGGAATTGTCCGTCGTAATTGCCCCACCGACCGAATCGCTCTTCCACGCTACCATCGGCCAGCACAACGCCTGCACCGGAGCGGTCAGGCGGAGCTGGAGGCTGGTCGCCGCCATCGGCGATGAACGCCTTACCATCTGGCCCGATGGCTACGTCGTAGGGCCGTCCGATGTCCTTACTCTTCCATTCGCCGATATACTTCCCATTGGACTCGAAGATCTGAACCCGCCCATTGCTTCGATCCGATACGTATACGCGCCCCATCTGATCGAGCGTGACACTATGCGGCAGATCGAACTGGCCTGGGCCGTTGCCTTTGGTGCCCCATTGGAACAGAAATGTTCCAGTGGGTGAGAATTTCATGACGCGGGTGTTGCGATAGCCATCGCTCACCAAGAAAGTGTTGTCCGTCGCTACCGCCACCTCTGTTGGTCGATTGAAATGGACAGAGTCATTTCCCGCAACCCCCCGCTCACCAACACTGAGTAGGAGCTTTCCATCGTGCGAAAACTCGAAAACCTGCTGCAAAGCAACATCCGTGACCCACACATTGTCCTTGCGATCTACAGAGAGCCCATGCGGCATGGCGAAACGGTTCTCTCCCCATTCGGCTAGCACTTGGCCGGTTCGTCCATCAAAGAGAGTGACGGTCGGTAAGGCAATGGGAACAGTCGATAGTTCCTCTGAGTGGGGCCAGGTGCGTTCGTTGCGGTGAAACACAAAGACGTTGTCGTGCGAGTCGACGGCGCAGCCAGCGACACTACCAAGCACTCTGCCTTCCGGCAACACTGGCCAGCCGTGAACGACGTGATAGCCGAACTTTGGAGCGACTTGGGATTGCAATGACGTAAACCCTCGNNGCGACTTGGGATTGCGATGACGTGGACCCTGGAAATAGGAGAATCGCCGCCGTGATCGTGGCGAAGAAGACTGCTTTTGCACTGGTGAAGCGAAACTGCCTGCTGTCGCCCATTGACAACTCCGTAAGGAACTTGGCGATGCAGGGGACCGAAAATGTCACATCACCGAAGCAAGTATACAAACTACCAGAAGCCGACCGGCGAAATCACCATAGCACTGATACCTGGGAGTCGGCTCGCCACTGGGCGGATTGTCGGCAAGCCTTACCTAATCGGGTTACGTCGGAGTTGCCTGTTATTCGGGCAGGACGATTGCTGGCGTCAGGCGGCTCACGAGAGCCGTGGTTAGGAAGTTGAGACAAAGGGCGACGAAGCCGGCGCTCCAGCCGTACAAGGGATCGCGGTGACTGAGCAGGAGAAAGATGACGGTGGCGACGCCAGCGATCATGCCGGCAAAGACTCCGGGCATGGTGACGCGTTTCCAGAAGAGGCCCAGCACCACGCCGGGGAAGAATTGGGTTACGCCGGCGTATCCCGTGAGCAGAAGGCCGACCAGGGTCGCAGATTTGTAGATGGCGAGTAAGAGGCTGATGAGGCCCAGCACCACGACCATGACTCGCGCCAGTTTGGCGACCTGATCATCCGTCATGGCCGGTGCGAAGATGGGCCGAAATAGATTCTTGGCGAATAGGGTGGCAGCGGTCAGAAGGAAAATGGCGGCGGGCACCATTGCAGTGAGGGCGCCGGCTCCTCCGATCACTCCCAGGAACCAGGGCGGGAAACTCTTGCGGACGATGGTTAAGAGCGAGAGGTCGCCATTGGGCAAGCCGGGCACGACCAAAACCGCAGTGAATCCGACAAAGAAGATGAAGGCCAGAGTGATGGTGTAGAGGGGCATGACGACGGCGTTGCGACGCAAGGTGTCGCCGCTCTTGGCGGTGAAGGCAGCTCCAAACGCGTGCGGCCACATGTAAAAACCCAGCGAAGTCAGAAGCACCGTGGAGATGAACCAGGTATGACCGAGGTTGATGGTGGCTCCGGGCATGGTCAGGTGTGCCGGGTGGCTATGCGCCAACGCGGTGAACATGGGGCCGATGCCGCCAAAGTGGATATAGGGTATGCCGATGCCGATGGAGACTGCGGCGAAGACCATCAGTACATCTTTCAGAACGCTGACCCAAGCGACTGCACGAACACCGCTGGCAAAAACGAAGGCCACCAACAGAACGACCGAAGCCGCCATAGCCGGTATACGGCCGATGCCATCGAAGCTGGCGATCGAGACGATAATACCTACTCCGGTTATCTGGAGCTGCAGGTAAGGAATAAAGGACGCGATACCAACCACACACACAAATCCGGCCAAATATTTGTTGCCATAACGTGTGCTGAAGAAGTCGGATTGGGTCTGCATTCCATACTTTTGGCCAACCTCCCAGATCTGCGGCAAGATAAAGAATGAGACCACGTAGGCCAAGGTCAGGTAGGCCATGATGTAGAGGGTTGGACCGCCGCGGGAATAGGCCCAGCCACTGGCTCCCAAAAAGGCGAAGGTGGTGTACACCTCGCCCGCCATGAGCAGGAATATCAGAAGAGCGCCGAAGCCGCGGCCGCCCACCGTCCACTGTTCCAGGTCCATCTTTCGGTGGACTCCGGCGAGGAAACCGATGGCAACGCCGATGGCGACGATGACGAAGATCGTGGACAGGGAAACGGCGCTGGGACTCATGGGGCTTTGGAGTCCTTCTTATCCCGCGCGACTTCGACCCGATAGGCCGCCCACATGCACAAACTGCTGAGCACGATCCAAGCGATGAGCCAGAAGAGATTGAAGGGGAGGCCGAAAATCATTGGTTGAATGCGGTCCCAGAGCGAGACTGAGAAGCACATCGCTACGAAGGGAATCAGAGCGAGCAGGAGAGCGCCGAGCGATGGTTTTTTCACGCCCACAGGTCGATGATTATAACCCGCTGCCAAAGGCAACTCTCTCGCGTGACGAGACGAGCTGTGATTCCGGCGTTTTACTGAGGCTCGGACAATACTGATGCTCGAAATGCTTGCAGAGCGGTAAGATCATTAAGAAGCAGACGGCCCATAATTTTCTGGCTGACTTGAACACAAGAAGGAGAACACCCATGCCGACGATTACGACAAAAGACGGAGTGCAGATTTATTACAAGGACTGGGGCAAAGGTCAGCCCATAGTCTTCAGCCACGGCTGGCCATTGTCCGCGGATGATTGGGACAATCAGATGCTGTTCTTCGGGCAACGTGGCTATCGGGTGATTGCTCACGACCGGCGGGGACATGGGCGGTCCAGCCAGACCTGGGACGGCCATGACATGGATCATTATGCCGATGACCTCGCGGCTCTGACCGCACATCTCGACCTCAAGGATGCGATTCATGTCGGCCATTCGACTGGCGGCGGCGAAGTGGTGCGCTACCTGGCCCGGCACGGCGAAAGCCGGGTGGCAAAAGCGGCCATCATCAGCGCAGTGCCGCCCTTTATGCTGAAGACGGCAGCCAATCCGACCGGTCAGCCCAAGGAGGTGTTTGACGGACTGCAGGCGCAACTGGCCGCCAACCGAGCCCAGTTCTATTACGATTTGCCCGCTGGACCGTTCTATGGTTATAACCGGCCCGGGGCGAAACCCTCTGAGGGAGTGATTTGGAATTGGTGGCGCCAGGGCATGATGGGAGGCACGAAGGCGCACTATGACGGCATCGTCGCGTTCTCCCAGACGGACTTCACCGAAGACCTGAAGAAGATCACGGTGCCAGTCCTAGTGATGCACAGCGAGGACGACCAAATCGTGCCTTATGTCGCGGCAGGACCGCTGTCGGCAAAGTTGCTCAGGAATGGCACATTGATAACCTACAAGAACTTTCCGCACGGAATGCCCACGACCGAGGCGGACACGATTAACGCCGACCTGCTGAAGTTCCTGAAAGGAGCTGTGACCAAAGCGGCGTAACACCGAGAACCTAGAAGAGGCCGATTCCCGATTACATTCATTGATCCCGGGGCCTGGCGGGATCGCTGAAGCGATACCCTGGACGAAAACTGAATCCGACCAGGCGTCCATATTGTCGTGGTTCCCACTCTTGGGCAAAGAACGCGCAAGAATGGGGCAGCCACGGTTGGAATGCGGCGGGCAAGTAAGGACAAGGTTTGGGTGGGCACGCGCCTCGATCCGACGGTGGGAAGCGGTACAATGCTTTCGCTCGGAATTGCGCTAGAAAATCAACTGGACGGAGGCTTCTATGTGCGCCTGTAACCGTAGTGTTGCCGTTGTAGTTTGCTCGTTCATGATTCTTGGTTTCTCGCTGGCGCAGAAAAGTACCTCAGCGAAGGCGGCGGCCGAAAAGACCGGATCGTCTGACGCTGCCTACATAGCCAAGGCTCTTACCGCCGCTCCCCCTGGAGTCGCCAAAGCCGCCGGCGTGGTGCGCATCGACAAGAGTGGTAATGTGCAAACGTTGCGCGAAAGCAAGAATGGATTTACCTGCCTGATCATGCTCAACGACATCATGTGCGCGGACGCCAATAGCATGGCGTTCTTTGACGCCACCATGAAAAAGCAGACTCCACCGGACAAACTCGGTCTCACCTACATGCTTCGCGGCGACCAGGGGGCCAGCAACACCGATCCGACTGCGACCGGCAAGACTGCGGACGACCACTGGGTGGTAACCGGTCCGCACATTATGATTGTTGGGACCGCAGTAAAGGACCTGGGACTCCCTGACTCTGCTGACGCCGATCCCACGAAACCGTACCTGATGTGGCCCAACACGCCATACGCGCACGCCATGATTCCGGTAAGCGGAGGTGCAGCACACGCAATTCCTGGCAAAGCACCTGCCGATATGAAGGATAAGAAAGAGATGAAGTGACCCGCACCTTTTCACTGCTCCGGATCGTGCGGCTGGCGGCACGAGCGCCTGCTACGTCAGAATAGTTTGGCGTGACCATCTCTATTTCACTCAAATTCCCTACCTACTGGAACTTGAGTGTCACACGCGAATGACGCGATTACTGTCCAAGGTTTGGATGATTAGCTGTGACAACGGTCGTAACATCTCCAATTTACTCATTGATCTTTAGTCTTGAGTCTTGCGATATCGTTGAGCAGTTGGAATGGGGCGGGCAAGTAAGGACAAGGTTTGGGTGGGCCACGCGGCCTTCAGCGGTTTACACTTCTGGTCGAAACTCGGGGGAAGCAATGACGACTGCTCCATGAGCGGGGGGGCTCGAATCGCAAGAGCGGTCCATCCTGAGCTACAATCGCATGCTGTTCTGAAATGAGCGCCATGCCACAGCAACAACAAACTGCCAGCAAAGTGTGGGACATCAAACTTCCGCCCAGGTGGCGTCAGGACTTCATCGACAAGGGAACAACTGACCCACAGCAACTCGACCCAGCGTTAAAGGGAGTCTCCGCGCTTGAGTTTCCAGTCACTCTGGTGGTGGTTTCCAAGGGAAGGGGGTTCGCTGTATTTCGGCAGGAGAAGGCGACGAAGGACGGAGGTGCTACGCATCCGGTCTGCACGATGTATGAGCGCGCCATCAAACATCCTCTTGATCTTTATCTGGCGAGCGACAGATTACCCGATTACCTGCTCGGAGCCGAATCGCACGGAAACGCAGTCCCATTAACTAACTATCGAATCTATCCCTTGGGGCTTGCGCGAAGCCTTTAGGCGATCTTGATCACGAATTTGCGACGCCTTTTCCCACGTCCAGCGGCCCGGTGCTCAACGAGTGTAATCGGTGATTACATGGTTTCATCAACTATCAATCTACTACCCCCGCCAAGTCCCTCATAAACAGGTACATACATTCCGAGTGCGGGCCATTCGGGCATCACCAAGGTGTTGGAGATGACCGGCGCTGATGTTGACTTTCAGCACCCAGGGTGAAATCATCTTTCATCGGCGGAATAGCGGATTTGCCCCGCAACTTGACGCTGTTCTCGCCCTTCTTGCGCATTTATTCTTCCATCCATAGGAAGTTGCCATCTGCGCATTCGGAAATCTTGAGAGGGGCTGAATCATGCCACTCGTGGTAGCGTCGAAAAAACTCACCAAATTCGATACTAAGACATTTCTCTCCACCATCAACGGTGGTAGGAAGA
>PMSZ01000055.1 GCA_003168235.1 Acidobacteriaceae bacterium | reverse complement strand
CCCCATACGGCGGTGAGCACGGACGGCGTGTTCAAGTCCAAGGTGATGGATACGGATGAAAAGTTCTCTTACACGTTCACCAAAGCGGGAACGTATCCCTACTACTGCACGATCCACCCTAAGATGACCGGCAAGGTCGTCGTGCAGTGAACATTGACCTTAATTAGATTGTTTTAAATCCCGCGCGGAATAAAACCGGCCAGTCGAGTTCTTACACAGTGGAGAGTGACGTGGGTAACCCGGCAAGCAGTCTTTCCAGTTAATAAAGTTCGCAAATAAATGACATCGTGGTGACGATTAAATGACATTCTTTCCGCATCTCGCCGTTTGGCGGCTGCGTCAAAGCCACAGTACCGCATGAACAAAAATTACAAGGGGAATGAAATGAAGTTCAAAGACTTTGTCTTAAAGAAGCATCGCACCTTTACATCGGCATTATCGTGGGCCCTGCGCGGGACGGTGGCGGCTCTGGCAGTAACTCTGACTCTGATGCCCAATTCCTGGGCAGCCAGTAGCGAAACGGTGTTGCAAACTTTTAACATTGCAACCGCTGCAGACCCGGTCACTGGCCTAGCTATGGACGCGGACGGAAACCTCTATGGCACCACTCGCCTCGGCGGTTCGGGAGCGTGTGGCGCGGGATGCGGGGTCGTCTTCAAATTAACCAAGACCGGCGAAGGCGAATTCAGCTATAGCGTCCTCCACACCTTCGCGGGGCCCTTCTCCGACGGAGGCAATCCCTTTGGCGCTCCGATCTTGGACAGCGCCGGAAATGTTTATGGGACCACGACGGATGGCGGCGAAGCAGGATGTGGTGTGGTTTACCGGCTTTCCCCAATGGCCGGCGGTGAGTACCAGGAAACCATTCTCCACAGCTTCAACAAGTTTGTTCACAGAAACAAGGATGGGTGCAATCCAGGGTCCTACCTGATTTTCGATGCGGCCGGGAATCTGTATGGCACAACGAACGAGGGTGGTGGCGGTGGGGTGAACGGTACCTTTTGCGATAACGGTTGCGGCACTATTTTCAAGCTGACACCGAAAAAACATGGAAAGTACAAAGAGAGCGTGATTCACAGTTTCCCCGGAACGAAAGGCAATACGGATGGCAGGAATCCGGTCGGAGGACTGGTTTTTGATAGCGCCGGCAATCTCTGGGGATCGACGCCGGTAGGTGGCGTCGGCGGATTTGGCACTGTCTTCGAACTGACTCCCAACCCGGATGGAACATATACCGAGAGCACGCTCTATAGCTTCACCGGAGCGAGCACGGGTTTCTTTCCCAATACCAACCTGGTAATCGATCAAGCGGGGAATCTCTATGGCACAACCGTGAATGGCGGCCTGGATAACGGTGACGGCGTGGTCTTCAAAGTAACGCCCCAACCGGGAGGCGGCGTGGAGGAGAGTATCATCCACACGTTTTTCTGCAACGCCATGGTCTGCAACGACGGCGTGACTCCCTTCAACGGGCTCACGATTGATGCCAACGGGACGCTCTACGGTGCCGTTGACCTCGGTGGGGGCGCCAGCGGTCAGTGCGGCGGGGGCGCACCCGATCTCGGTTGTGGCATCGTCTATACGCTGACGCCCAACCCGCAAGGTGAGTTTACAGAAACCATCCTGTATCGCTTCCAGGGATTTGCCGACGGAGCGGAGCCGATGGGTGACCACTTGGTCGTTGATGCCAGCGGGAACATCTTCGGTACCACAGCCGAAGGCGGCGACAGCACTGCATGCCCCTCCGATGGTCCGGGTACTCCCGGGGGGTGTGGCGTCGTGTTCGAGGTTACCCCATAGTCAGAGCGTGAAGAAATCTGGCGGGAATCGCAGGGTCCCCGCCGGATAATCATGAGCCTGACAAAGCCACCTTTGATGTAGGCGCGAGCGTCTCGCTCGCGCAATGTCGATGATGTAGGCAAACGGCCGTCCCAATTGCCGGGACGGCCGTTTGCTTTCGCCGCACTGAATGGAAGCTGCGGAGTTGGTAAGAAATGCACCCAGTTGTGGAATAAATCGTGGTCGATGCGGTTAGCACTAACAGAGTGCAAATGCCCGCTAACGCCGATGGGTGTAAGAAGGTAATGTCGCACTACTTCAGATCGAATCAAACAAGGAATGGAAGGAATACAACATGAAACAGCGAGCTATAACGTTCGCGTTCGCGGCTTGCCTTTTCATCTCACTAGCTTTCGCTGAAGATACCTGGACCATCGACTCGAGTACGTCCAATGCCAGGTTGTATCAGGGGTCCAAAGCAAATCCAGACTCAGTAAACACTGGTGTCGCTCGCGTGACCGGGAAAGTGAAGCTGGACACAAACGACCCGGAAGAGTCTATCTTCGACCTTAGTATCTATTCTGCGGATAGTACTGGAGTCACGCACTTAGTACTAATGGTGCCTTGCCGACTGGCTACTTTCCTGAACCGACCGATCAGACCCTGCTGACGTTCAAGTCCACGCGCATTCTGAGGACAAGGAACAGCAAGTTCGACGTCATCGGGGATCTTACATTGACTCGCGTGGAACGCACTGTCACAGCGGAGCCGACCGAAGGTTATGCCGGGCCAGAGTACGGTGATCCGGTCATTCACGCCGGCAGTCGGGAGATCAAGTTCCAATTCTCGACTTTGAGCGCGGCATTCTTGCCGGGACCTTTGACTCCAGCAATGCTTCAGAACAAAGGAGCGCAGGAGATTGTGGGGGCCGCCGGCTGCAAAATCTCACAATCAGCGAACCGAGATAAAAGCGTCTCTTGCAAGTTACCAACTTACTCCCGGCTACAAACGGAGCAGTGATGTTGTCACCGCGTGTTTGCAAAAAAGTGACAATCAAGTGACATCCTTGCTGTATCTTCTCGTTTGCCCGCTGCGTCTAAGCCTCAGTACCGCATGAACCCAATCACAAGCAAAGGAATTGGAACGTAAACATGAAAAACGAAGAACCTCTCTTATCCACCAGGCGCTCAGTCGGCCGCCGTTCTTTTATGAAAGGCAGTCTTCTGGCAGGGGGCGCAGCCGTAGTGGGCGCCGGTTTGTTGACGAATGGAACCTTGGCCCGTGCACAAGGAGGCGGAGGCGGTTCTCTCGGCCCGGGCGATGTCGCCATCCTCCAGTTTCTGGCGGCGGCTGAACTGATCGAGGCGGACCTTTGGACACAGTATGCGGAACTCGGTGGTATAGGCAATAATCCACCTATTGAGGTAGACCCGAATCAGTTGCTAAATCCCTATCAAGTAGCCTTGTCCAACCTTGATTCTGACGGCCCGCAATACATCTCCAGCAATACGCTGGATGA
>PMSZ01000511.1 GCA_003168235.1 Acidobacteriaceae bacterium | reverse complement strand
CCTCCAGTACTCGCTCATACCAGCCGCGGGCTCGAGCAACTGCTTTCATCAATGAAGGATTCGGCTGATGAGAGGATACTTCGCTCGAGTTCGGAGGTATCACCAGGTGAACTTCGCCGCCGGAGCGCTTCAGCTTCGCTTCGATTGTTAGGCAGATGAGGTCGTCGGGGTGAACTGACTTCTGCGGCCGGTCGAGATTGGTGGGGACGAATTCATCGCCCTTCTCCAATACTTGACGGAGGTCGGTTCGACTGATCANNGGACGAAAGACGTAAGCAGATCTCTAAGTTCGTCCGATCGAAAAGACGACCAACGTGAAGCAAATTTCCTGGCCGCAGCGACCAGCTGTCCGCTGGAAGCGGGGCTCTCGGCGGCGGCTCCGAGTCTGTCGAACACTTCAGCATCAGATTTCAGAAACGAAAGCAGCCTCTCGGTGAGCCGGTTTTCAATCTCGCGTGCAGTCGTCGTCGCATCGTTCATTTCAACGTAACTAGTCTTCCCACTGCGCAGTGGACCAGCCAGCAACTGCGGAACGCGTTTCCGTTCGATCGGTTCCCGCGCTACCTGCTGCGCGATCGTGATGCCATCTTCGGCTACGACTTCAAAGAACAAGTACGGGATATGGGCATCAGGGAGGTTCTATCAGCGCCGCGGTCGCCCTGGCAGCGAGCCTACGTAGAACGAGTGATTGGCTCTATTCGGCGCGAGTGCCTCGACCATGTGATCGTGTGGGATGAAAGCTCGTTGCGCCGAATCGTCGCTTCGTATCTTGAGTACTACCACCACTCCAGAACGCATCTCTCGTTGAAGAAAGACTCACCCGAGCCACGACCGGTTCAACAGCCGACATCGGGCCCGTTGTGTCGGTGCGTCAGGTTGGGACTGCACCACCGCTACGCGCCGCCTGAAACAACCGAGAACTCCTCCGGTTACCCGGAAATGCGGAGAAACCTCGCGTCTCGGCCGCATTACTATTGCCTCTGCGATCGCGCTTATGATCTCAGACAGCTCTTACAATCGACTAGCGACATTTGATTCTTGTCGATGCGTAGCGCAACAGATGTCCTTTTGAGATTTTCGTTAGGCACAATGCCGCGGAACCACCCGTTTAAGCGGTAATGTCCGAGGACACCTGGACCTGGATGATATCGTTCTTGACGGCGTACACAACCAGATCGCGGATGGAATGAATATCGAGTTTGCGCATGATATTGCTGCGATGGGTCTCGGCGGTCTTCGTGCTCAGGTTGAGAACACTGGCGACTTCCTTCGAGCTTTTTCCTTCCGCGAGCAGCTGAATCACTTCGCGCTCGCGCGGCGTCAATGTCGGCAGCCTGGGCACCTCTCCATTGGAAGGCTTGTGGCCCGTATCGAGAAAGCCCGCCAGCACCATGTCATTCACCCGAGGCGTGAAGAACATTCGGTTACGTTGCAATGCTTCGACGGCGGTCACCAAATCGCGAGCAGCGTCTGATTTCAATACAAAACCGCGAGCACCCGCATCCAGTGCTTCACGGATCACCTGGTCCGAGTCGGTAATGGTCAGAACGATGACCTTCTGTTGCGGATTCTCTTGAAGGAGCTGCCGGGTTGCGGCCAAGCCGTTGAGATTGGGCATGCCGACATCCAGGATCACGATGTCCGGTTTCAACAGCCGCGCCTTTTCGACGACTTCGCGACCATCCTTGGCGTCTCCACAGATTTCCCAACTTTCATGGCCTTGCAAAAGAGCGCACAGGCCGCGGCGTACAACTTCGTGATCGTCAGCGATCAGGATTCTCAGCTTCATCGCTCACCCATTCTTGCCTGACATTCGATATGCTCTTCCGACTGAAGAGGTATAGCGACCCGAAGCAGCGTTCCATTCCTGTTTGATTCCAGAGTTAGCTTTCCTGCCAATTCCCGTACTCGTTCGCGGATACCCATGATGCCCACGCCCACCCCGGCGCCTGTGGCACGAGATTGGTTCAGCAGGGCTTCCGGCATGCCACAGCCATTGTCTTTTATCTCCATCACAATTTGCTCAGCGTCCTGTTGAATCAGAACGTCCACCGCCGATGCGCCGGAGTGCCGGTGCACATTCGTCAGGGCCTCTTGCAGCACCCGAAACAGTGCCAATTCGATGGCGTCCGGCAAGCGGCCGGGGTCGGTTGGTGCTTCAAGCCCAACCTTGAGTCCGCTGCGCTGGCTGTAGCCTTCGATATACCAACGGGCAGCAGAGGCAAAGCCTGCCGCATCCATCGTAGGGGGATGAAGCAGATAAGAAAGCGTCCGCACCTCAGCAATGCACTGCTCCATCAATCGATCGGCTTCAGACCACAAGTCCTCACGCTGCGGCGATTGTCGCAACATATGCGCGTTGAGTTTCAACCCGACCAGATATTGTCCCAGGCTGTCATGCAGCTCGCGAGCAATGCGCCGGCGTTCCGAGTCCTGCATGCTCAGCAAACGGGATGAGAGCCGCCTCAACGCAGCGGTGCGCTCTTCCACTTGCGATTCCAAATCGGCTTTGGTTTGGCGCAGTGACTCTTCAACTTGTTTGCGTTCCGCCATTTCGTTTTCCAGCGCCTGCGCCTTTTGCTGCAATTGACTGATGCTGCGCAGGCGCGCCTCATCGCCGCTCAACGCCGTGTAACTTTCTACCGGAATCACATGTGAGTGTTTCTTGCAGATCTCGAGAAATAATTCACCGTGTGCTCCGCGGTCGAAGTCGCTGATCGGATAAGCACAATGAAGAGAAAAAGGACGAGAGCTTTGCGCCAAATCGTTCCAAAGTTGTTCGAGCTGGACCGCAGCCTCGGCATTTCCCTCCGCCCACAGCAGAGCCACCATTTCTCCGAATGCCGCGATGCCGGAAGACCCTCCGCCTGGCGCCGCAGCCTTGGCCAGGATGCCGCCAACGACGTCGCCGAACAGTTTCGCATCGGGCCGTCCGTTCCGCATGAATCTGGCCAGGGTCTCCGCCGCATCCAATGCGATGTAGCGCCCCTGTGCAACGGCTACGAAGAGATCAAAACCTCTGGATTCGAGCAGCTGTGCAATCCCATCCCTGTGAGCCTTAGTGGCGATGACGACGGCACCATCGCCGGTCACCAGGTGCGTGCCAATGAAGCGGCTTGATTCATCGAGCAGCGAGGAATCCTCGCCATAAAACTGCACCCAGTGTTCGAAGTGCCCAGGGGGCCGCGGCGGTGCGTTCTCAAAACGTGGAACCATGCCGATGTTCATCTTCGTTGCCTCCGGTACAACTTCCATGCACAGCTCGCGGCCATAAACTCTGTTCGGTTCTGACCTACCGGTCTGATGTCAGGGAGAGCAAATCCCGCTGTGAGTCTAACTCTCGGCCCGTCTCGACGAAATACAGGTAGTCCTGTATGCCCGGTGCAAACGCGCGTGTGGAATTTTTCGGTCTTTCGCCGAGGCCCTCTCGAACTATTTGCTGCTGGTTTTCCAAATGTAGAAGTTTTCTTCGTCAGAGAGCGTCTCGATTGCCGTCCCTCTTGCAGTCGAGGCGCGATGAACGGCCGACCGCAGGTTGGCCAGCGTCGTTCCATCGACCTTGTTTAGCGGAATTTTGATTGCCGACCCTTCCGGCAAGGAGTCCAAATCCTGAAAAATCCCCCCTAAGAGATCGTGGTGCTTCCCACGTCGCGTCCTCCGAATGTCGGCGAGAATGACGCGATCATATTTCGGGAGAGGCTTCTGTGCCCTCCCACTATTTTCTTTAGCCATACGAACCTCATCCCGTACGAACGACGTTTTAACGTGTTTATATGATTTTTTATGAATTCTGTCAAGAATTTTACGAATGATAATAATAAAATCTATTGAAGTTGTATTTGCGATACGTTTATTATAACTTGTGATCGCGTTTAGTAATCCGTCGGAGTTGTGCTTCCCTACTCCACTTTCTTTAGGTGATGCGAATGGTGTATTTCCGTTTCTAAATCTCGCAAATGCAATATTCGGCAATATTCCCACCCTTTTTTAGTGGGGCGGTTACTCTTGGGATCAGGAGGCAGGTGAAGCCATGACGATGAGCACTGCTTGGCGCGAGCTGTATCGGGCCGCACTTCTGGAACTTCGGCCCGAAGAGCTGCGCCCGCGAATCGATGAAGCAGAAAAAGCCATCCAGGAAAGAATCGTAGAGCTGAGACTGGAGGATTCCAATTCCGAGGAAGCACGAGAGCTCGAGGATGCATTACGCGGGCTGCGAGTCTTGGCCGCTACCGAGTGCCAGGCTTCAAGGGCGCCGGTTTCCGGCGCGGCTCCGAGACAGGCTGCATCATGAATCACTATTCCGCGGCACGGACAAGATCCCTGAAACTTTGCAATTGTCACAAGCTCATCTCGACGGCGCGAGTTCGGAGGCAGGCGTTAGCTGCCCGGCTGGAAACGCAGTGGCGCGAACTGCTTCGGCATGCCACGATTGAAAGCGACCCGGAGAAAATGTTGCGGCTTACCACCGAAATTGATCAACGAAAACGTGCTGCAGAAGTAGCACGTGGGCGCGATAGAAATTTTCTTAGGTTTTGATCCCGGCCAATGTCCGCACGCAAGAGAGCTCAATGGGCATTCGGATCGGCTCTGCTGCTGCTATTCCTGAGCGGATTGGCAACCTATTTCGCCACCCGGCGACTGCTCGAAAGTGAAAGATGGCTGATTCACACCCACGAAGTCGTGGGCGCCATTGGAGACATTGATTCCGCGCTTTCGCATGCCGGACGCGCACGAAATGGCTATACCGCAACCGGAAGCGACGATTTCATCGGTCAGTTCGAAACTGCCGTCGCCGAACTTTCGGAGCTCCTGCGAAATTTGCGGGAGCTGACGCGAGACAACCCCCAACAACAACAGCTTTGTTCCCACCTGGAAGATTTGGTCGCTCGCAGAATTGCTCTTCACCGTGAGTCGATTCAATTTTACAAAGAAGCGGGCGGTAACGACCCGAGACAAGAAACCCTCGTTCGGCAGTCTGTACCGATTTCTTCTGAGATCACCTCCGTCATGCAGCGGATGCGCGCGGGAGAACAATATCTCTTAACAACACGCCAAGCTGCCTCCCGCCGCTTCTTAATTCTCACCATCATCACTCTGACAATATCGTTCATCCTGGCGCTCGAACTCTTCGCCGTACACTACCGATTGTTGTCCGCTGAACTCTCGGCGCGAGAGACAGCGGAACGAACGGTACGGGAGAGCGAAGAATCGCTACGCCGTCTCACCGGTCGGTTGCTCCAGGTGCAAGATGCGGAGCGGCGGAAGTTCTCCCGCGAACTGCACGATAGCCTGGGGCAATATTTGGCGGGCGCGAAGATGAATCTGGAGATGTTTACCACGCGGGGTAACGATTCTTGTCTGGCGGAAGCCCTGCAACTGCTGGACTACGCCATGGCCGAAACGCGAACAATTTCGCATTTGCTGCATCCGCCGCTTTTGGATGAAGCTGGGTTTAATTCTGCCGCGAAATGGTACCTCGAGGGCTTTGCGCAACGCAGTGGAATCGAAGTCACGATCGACTTACATGAGGATGTGGGTAGGCTCCCCCGGCCGGTAGCGCTCGGGCTTTTCCGGGTG
>PMSZ01000376.1 GCA_003168235.1 Acidobacteriaceae bacterium | reverse complement strand
ATGGCGCTGATGAACCGCAAACTCCACCCCGAACTGGAAACTGTTTTCATGATGCCCGCCGAAAAGTATTCATACCTGAGTTCACGCCTGGTGCGCGAAGTCGCCCAACTCGGCGGTGCAATCGATTGCCTGGTGCCGGAACTTGTCGGACAGAAACTTCGTGAGAAAATAGATGTAGCTCACAAATTCGAGAATCGCGAGCGAGCCGCGAGCAGAAAGCTTTCCGCGGAGAAGAGCAAGGCCACGAAAAAGAGATCGAAATCATGAGCACTGTAATGACACCGGTCACTCATTCCATCCGTCTTACCGAACGCATCAACCGCATTGAGCCCTCGGCGACCATGGCTGCCGTGGCAGAGGCGGAGAAACTTCGCCAGCAGGGAATCGACGTGATTGANNACGCGGCCATCGCCGCCATTCAAAATAATTTCTCGAAGTACACGCCGGTAGGCGGCATCGTCGAATTGAAGGATGCCATCATTCGCCGCCACGCCGACGATTTTGGTTCAACCTACAAGCGTGAGGAAACCTGCGCCTCGGTCGGCGGCAAGCACGCCCTGTTCAACGTTATTTCGGTGCTGGTCGATCACGGTGACGAAGTCATTTTGCCTGTGCCCTATTGGGTCTCGTTCAAAGACATGGTGCGTTATGTCGGCGGCAATTGCGTGCTGCTTGAAGCCGATGAATCGCAGGGTTTCCGCGTCACCGCCCAGATGGTCGAACGTTTGATTACGCCGAAAACAAAATTGATTATTTTGAATTCGCCTTCGAATCCATCGGGCGCGGTGATGAATCCCGCAGACATGACCGCCGTTGTTCGGCTCGCCCATGAGCGCGGCATCTGGGTCATTTCCGACGAGTGCTATGTGTATCTCAATTACACCGGCAAGAACTTTTCTGTCGGATCGCTAAACGAATATCGGGACCGCTTTCTGGTCGTCGGGTCGCTTTCAAAAACCTACGCCATGACGGGCTGGCGTCTGGGATACACGCTGGGCCCGGCGCCGATAGTCAGCGCGGTGCAGAAGCTGCAGAGCCAGTCCACGTCAAATCCGACGTCGATCGTGCAGAAAGCGGCCGTCGCGGCACTCAACGGCTCGCAGCAATGCGTGGCCGAGATGCGCGCCGAATACATTCAGCTGCGCGACCGCATCGTGAGCGGCCTCCGCGCGATACCGGGTGTGAAATGCACGATGCCCGAGGGCGCGTTCTACGCCTATCCGAACGTTTCGGCGTTCTTCGGGAAGAGCGGGATCGGCTGTGGCGCCGACATAGCCCACGGCCTGTTGCACAAAGCGCATGTTGCAACCGTGGCCGGAGAAGGCTTCGGCACGACCGAGCACGTCCGCATCTCCTACGCGACTACGATGGAGAATATCGACAAAGCGCTGGAACGCATGCGCGAGTTCTTCGGAGCGCTGTAGGCATTCGTCACAGGCTGAATGTTGGCCCACTGCTGTCCCATGATCCAACTCTACCCACTCCTGATGCAGCCCGCTTTCGACCCGCGTCCGTGGGGCACAATGGACCTCTCTGCGATCTACCCCAATCACAAGTTCAACGAGCGTATCGGGGAAGCGTGGCTAACCGGTGACGACTGCGTGGTCGCAAATGGCCCTTTGGCGAAGCGCACGCTGGCCGATTTGAGCAAAGAATTCGGCGACGAGTTCGTGGGCACGGCCGCGCGTGATCCGCGGCGCTTTCCATTGCTGCTGAAATTCTTGTTTCCCGAGGAAAAGCTCTCTGTGCAGGTCCATCCCGACGACGCGACCGCGCAGCGCTTCGGCGAGCCTTGGGGTAAGACCGAATGTTGGTATGTTGCCCACGCCCGGCCCGGAGCGCAGATTGCCCTCGGGCTGAAACCGGGGGTCACGCGCGAGCAGTTCGCGCAGTCCATCAGCGACAATCGCGCCGAGGCGCTGCTCAACTGGATCAACGTCTTTCAGGGCGAAATGATTTACGTTGCCGGCGGCACAGTGCACACGCTTGGGCCCGGCGCGGTCATCGTCGAGACGCAGCAGCAATCCGACACCACCTACCGTCTCTACGACTACGGACGCCCCCGCCCGCTGCATCTGGAGCGCGGCCTCGCGTCAGTCAAAGAGCGGACTGCTTCAGGCAAAGTCATTCGCCCCGCGCCCGTCAGCATTCATGGCGGCAGAAGTCGCGAGTCGTCCATGATCGCGGCGCCCTACTTCGCAGTCGATTTCTTTGAATTGAAGGAACCGCATGTCTTCTCCACGATCGCGCCAGGTGCGGGCGCTTCGGGCAAGTCGTCCGTCCAGATTCTGACGGCCGTGGAAGGCTGCGGAGTCGTCGAGGTGCAAGGCCGCGATCCTGTGACGCTCGCCAAAGGCGATGCCGTGGTGCTTCCCGCCGCCGTGCAGACCTTCACCGTACGCCCGCAGTGGACGGTGGAATTTCTGAAAGCCTGCGTACCGGGCGCAGCGCTGCCTGAACCTGCCACGCGACTGTAAACGGTGAGCACCGGGCGTCCCCGCCCGACTCAGAATCGGCCCATTGTTTGAGCTTTTCGCCGCGTTCTTCAGTCCAACGTGTTTCAGTTCAAAGTGATAGGCTTTTGAGTGCCGTGAAGACGAACCCGCATTTCTATCCCATCATTCTTGCCGGCGGACGCGGCACGCGCTTCTGGCCGCTGAGCCGCAAACGCCGCGCCAAGCAACTGCTCGCGCTCGACGGCAAAGAGACCATGATCCAGCAGACCGTCGCCCGCCTCGCGCCGATGTTTGCCTCGAAGGTCGGGACAAAGACTGCGTCCACCCGTTTCTGGATCATCACCAACGGCGATCTGCGTCCCGCAATCCTGCGTCAGCTTAAGAAAATTCCTCCGAAGCAAATCATCGCCGAACCTGCCGGGCGCAATACCGCGCCCGCCATAGGGCTTGCGGCATTTCTCCTGCTTCGCAGCGATCCCGACGCTGTTCTCGGACTGTTTCCCTCCGACCACGTCATCGCCGATCCTGCTCGATATCGTGCCACTCTCGCCCGTGGAATCGAAATCGCCGCAGCCGGACAAAACATCGTCGCTCTCGGCATTCGCCCGACGCGTCCTGAAACCGGTTATGGATATATCGAGGCGGGCGCTTCGCAGGCTGACGGCTCACTGCGCGTGCGACGCTTCACCGAGAAGCCCGATCTCGCAACCGCCCGGCAGTTTCTCGAAGCCGGCAACTACTTCTGGAACAGCGGCATGTTTCTCTGGCGCGCCGACACAGTTGCGAATGCGCTAGGCGAGCACCTGCCCAACACCGCCGCACTGCTTGCAAGAATTGCCGCCGCCTATGGCACGCGCAAGTTCGCAGAGACGTTTCGCAAACTCTACCCGAAATGCGACAACATCAGCGTCGACTATGCAATCCTCGAACCGCGGTCGGCCAAGGGAGACGCGCAGTCGAACATCTTCTGTCTTCCCTCCGATTTCGGATGGAACGACCTCGGCTCCTGGACCGCGCTTCACGAGCACCACACGGCCAAGGCGAAGACGCCCGCGGATAGCTCGGTTTCGCCCTCTGGCAATTTTGCGCTGAATGCAAAGAATAATTACGTCCACGTTCCCGGCAAGTTTGTCGCCCTGGTCGGTGTGAGTAACCTGGTGATCGTCGAGACCGAAGACGCTCTGCTTGTGACCACGCTCGACCAGTCGCAGGACGTCGGCAAAGTGGTGAAGCATCTGGACGAAAAGAAATTGCATAAGCTGGTGTGAAGGGGCTGTCGCCGGTCGATGGTCGCTAGTCGTTCGCAAGCCTCGTCTTGCAATTGACAAACGCGGTTAGATGGACCGTGAATAGCGCACGACTAACGACCCACGACTTAATGACTAACGACCGACTATGACTGAAATCAAATTCGGCACCGACGGCTGGCGTGGCCTCATCGCCGACGATTTCACTTTCGACAACGTGCGCCGCGTCGCCGGAGCCATCGCCAGCTACGTGCTCAAGCACGAAGATGCGAAGCGCGGTGTCGTCATCGGTTACGACACCCGTTTCCTCTCCGATCGGGCCGCTCGCATTGTTGCCGAAGTCATTGCCGCTGCTGGCATTCCCGTAAAGCTGGCGAATGATTACGTCCCAACGCCCGCCGTTTCCTACAACGTCAAGAAGTTGGGAGCCGCTGGCGGCGTCATGATCACCTCCAGCCACAATCCATGGAACTGGAATGGTGTGAAGTTCAAAGCCAGGTTTGGCGGCTCGGCCACGCCTGCGATCATGAAGTCCATCGAAGGGGAACTCGCTGCCGGCGCCATGCCCAAAGGCCAAGCGGCGAAAATTGAAGAAGTGGATCTGAAGCCCGCCTACGTCGAAGCGATTTCGCATTTTGCGGACATCGATCTCATCCGCCGCGCGAATCTCAAATTCGCCATCGATGCGATGTATGGCTCCGGCCGTGGAGTTCTGTCCGGAATCTTCGAAGCGCACGGTATCCGGTACGTCGCCATCCGTCAGGAGGTCAACCCGCTGTTTCCGGGTATTAATCCCGAGCCGATTTTGCCGCACGTCGCGCTGCTGCAGCAAACCGTGGTCAAGGAAAAGTGCTACGCGGGGCTCGCCACCGACGGCGACGCCGATCGCATCGGCGCCGTCGCTGAAGATGGAGGCTTCGTCGACTCGCACAAGTGCATGTGCGTTCTGCTGAATTGGTTATTGCAGTACAAGAAATGGCCGGGCGACGTGGTGCGCGCTTTCAACACGACTGGCATGATGGACCGCATCGCCGCCAAATACGGCCGCAAGTTGCACGAATGCAATATCGGCTTCAAGTACATCGCTGACCTGATGATGGGCCATGAAATTCTGATCGGCGGAGAAGAATCGGGCGGCATCGGTTACGGCCGCTTTCTGCCCGAGCGCGATGGGATTCTCAACGCTCTTCTTCTCGCCAACGTCATGGCGGAAGAAAAGAAGCCACTCGGCGAATTGGTTGCCGACTTGCAGCGAGAATTCGGCCCGCACTTCTATGGACGGCGCGACTTGCACATTTCCGATGAGATGAAAAATGGCGCGATCCGCCGTGCCGGCGACCCGCAGACGGGAAAGCTGGGCGCGTACGCTATTTTGCGAAAAGAGAATCGTGATGGGGTGAAGTTCTACCTTGACGCTCCCAAATATGGCAATGGCGCCGACCCGTGGGTATTGTTTCGGGCTTCCGGCACCGAACCCATCCTGCGCTGTTATGTCGAAGCGGCGAAGCCTGAACTGGTCGAAGAAATTCTCGAAGCCGGCGAACGCTTTGTTCGACAGGACTAGACGATCGGCAGGGCTAGACTCGGATCATTTCCAACCAACAACAACTGCTGATCTAATCCCAGAGCTACGCATACGGGACCAAGCATTCGGGCCAAGCGCGCATCTCTCTGCAAACAAGGGAGGGTATAATCCGGCTTACTCAAGAACGAGCAGATTGAGGATACAAAATGGATCAACTTTACTGGGTACCGTTGGTAATCGCGGCTCTGATTGCGCTGTACCTGATCCTCGCCAGCTTTTTCACCGTGCGCACCGCCGAAGTGGCCGTCATCACACGATTTGGCAAGTTTCTTCGCGTCGCCGAGCCGGGATTGAACTGGAAGCGGCCCTTCTTCGATACCGTGACCGGCATCGTGAGCCTGCGCGTGAATCAGA
>PMSZ01000108.1 GCA_003168235.1 Acidobacteriaceae bacterium | reverse complement strand
TGGGGTCATACACCGCGATCTGAAGCCGGCGAACCTGCGTTGGACCCAAGATAGTCGACTCAAGATTCTTGATTTCGGCCTGGCACAGTTTGTCCGCCAAGAAGTCGACATGGGGGTAACGGCGAGCTTTTCCGAAGGCAAACAAGTAGCTGGCACTCTGCCCTATATGCCTCCCGAGCAATTGCGCGGTGAGGTGGTAGATCAGCGCTCGGACATCTGGTCGGCAGGCGCAGTGCTGTACGAATTAGCGACAGGACGGCGTCCGTTTGCCTCCTCGCAAGTACCTCTTTTAATCGACGCCATTCTGAACAAGCCACCAGAGGCCCCAAGCGCCGTGAATCCCCAGATCTCGCCGGGGCTGGAGATGGCAATTCTTAAATGCCTGGATAAGGACCCGGAACGGCGCTACCAATCCGCGCGGGAATTGCGCGTCGACCTCGACCGGCTGACGATGCCGATTTCTCATGTGCCTGCCACTCCGAATCCGGTTTCGACGTCAGTTGCAACTCCAGCTAAGACGAGGATAAGACCGGTCACGGTTGTTCTGGCGGCGATCGCACTGCTGCTAGTTGGAGCGGTTTGGTATTTGCGTTTTCACAGCCAGCCGGCAAGAGAAAACACGACTCAACTATCGCAGAACCGGCGCCGCACAGTGGCGGTCCTGAACTTTAAGAATTCCACGTCCCGTCCTGAGGCGGCATGGCTCTCGACAGCTCTTCCTGAGATGCTCACCACCGAACTCGCGGCTGGTGAGAGGGTCCGCACCATTACGGGGGAAGACGTTGCACAAATGAAGGTGAATCTCTCGTTGCCAGACGCAGACACACTGACAGCTCAGACCTTGTCCCAAATAGGAAAGACGCTCGGAGCGGACTTTGTGGTTCTTGGTTCCTATGTTGCCTTACCCGGCGGCAAACTGCGCGTCGACCTTCATCTGCAGGACGTGGCTGCGGGTGAGACTGTGCTTTCGGTTGACCAGACCGGGGACGAAGACAATCTATTTGACTTAGTCAGCCGTGCCGGAATTCAGTTGCGAGAGAAGTGCGGTGCCGGAGAGGTGAGTCCACAGGACCAGGCCGGTGTCCGCGCGGCCTTCCCCGCAACTCCTGAAGCCTCGAAGTTGTACGCGGAGGGCCTTGCCAAACTGCGCGTCTTCGACGCCACCGTCGCTCGCGATCTTCTTCAACAAGCGGTTGCGGCGGAGCCGAACCATGCTTTGGCTCACTCGGCTCTGGCCGCGGCCTGGACTCTTCTGGGATACGACGAGAAGGCGCGTCTGTCGGCGAAAAGTGCGTATGAACTCTCGACGTCGTTGTCTCGCGAGGACCGTTTGCTGATCGAAGCGCGGTACCGCGAAGCTTCGAAGGAGTGGGACAATGCTGCGCAGAGCTACCGTACACTTTTTGGATTTTTCCCCGACAACGTCGAATATGGCCTGAGCCTGGCAAGGGCGCAAACGCGCGGCGGAAAAGGGAAAGAAGCATTGGCGACGGTGGAATCGCTGCGCCAGTTGCCGGCGCCCACGGGCAACGATGCCCGGATCGAGATGGCCGCTTCGGAAGCTTGGCGGTCGCTGGGAGACTTTAAACAGAGTGAGACTTTTGCTGGTCGGGCGGCTCAAAAGGCAAGAGCGCAGAATGCAAAGCTGCTGTTGGCCCGCGCCCTCTACCATCGGGGGTTCGCACTCGAAAACCTGGGCGATACCAAAGGCGCTGTGACCGCCGTCGAGGAGGCTGGCCGCATCTACCGGACGGTCGGAGACCGCTATAGTTTAGCCAGCACGCAGGAAGTGACCGGCCAGGTGCTGGTCGATCGTGGTGACTATCCCGGGGCGCTCGGCGAATTCAACGAGGAACTTGCCATTGCGCGCGAGGTCGGCAATCGCAAGGCAGAAGGCTCCGCTCTAAATAACATGGCGTTCGTCCTAAGTCAGCAGGGAGACGCGGAGAAAGCCCGGGGGATGTACGAAAAGGCGCTCCCTATCTTCCGCGAGGTCACCGACAAGACTAACTATGCCATGACGTTGGTTAACATCGCAGGCATTACCAAAGACGGAGGAGACCTGGCTGGAGCAATGAAGACTTACGATCAAGCGCTCGCCCTTGATCGTGAGATCAATGACCAGAACGGTATTGCCGTCGCACTTGCCGGCATAGGCACGGTGATGGATGGGCAAGGCGATTCCGCCGGTGCAAAGAAAACTCTGGAGCAGGCCATGGCCTTCGATGTTGCCCTCGGGCAAACCAGCCCCTCCAGCGACAAACTGATCGACCTTGGCGATGCACTGCAACATATGGGAGACCTGCCGGGAGCACGCAAGAACTACGCAGATGCACTTGCACTAGCACGTACCGCCAGTGATAAGAGCATGGCGGCCTATGCCTTGGTTGGCTTGGGGAGCCTGGAAGTGAAGGCGGCCGATTTCACGGCAGCCCAGAAAGATTATGAGGAGGCCCTGGCCTTCCGCAACGAGTTAGGGGAAAAATACACTATCACCACCACGCAGGTGGCGATCGCGGAATTGGCGACTGAAGAAGGGCATCCGGGTGCGGCGGAAAGACCGGCTCGGGAGGCCCGCGACGAGTTTCAGCAGACGCATAAAGGCGACGATCAAATTACTGCGACGGCCGTATTGGCAGACGCGCTTCTGGCGGGAGGAAGGAGTGACGACGCTTTCAAAGAAGTAACGAAGATGGCGCCGTTGGGCGCCAAGAGCCAGAATCTCAGTGTGCAACTGGACTTCGCGGTCGCCCATGCGCGATCCGAGGCGGCTTCTGGAAAAATCGCGGCGGCCAAAACTATCCTCAAAGACGCACTGGCCAAGGCAATGAGGTCAGGCTATGTAGGGTACCAACTCGAATGCCGACTGGCACTCGAAGAAATTGAATTGAAGTCAGGAAAGTCGGCAGCCTCGCGCGCGCGTCTGGAACAGCTGCAAAAGGACGCGAAAGAGAAGGGGTTCGATCTCATCGCCCGCAAGGCCGCTACTCTTTCGGAATAGCGCCGTTTAAGGACTGTTAAAAGTTGCGCCAATTGTGAAACTTGTTCTTGACATCCCACTTACCATAAATCATACTTCGCCCCGCTGACCGCAGGCTCCCCCGCTTGCAACAGCTTGACCGGGCAAGGGCACTGCCTGCCTGGGTCCGTGGAATTGCGTCGCGCTTCTCAAGCTTCTGTCACGATGGGCGACGAAGAAATCACGATTAGTCCTCAAGATAGATGAGCGTATCTGCTCCGGTGAATCGGTGGTCTGGAGGTATTGCGATGATAAGACGACTCACGACGACCGTCCTACTATTGGCGATTGCTACGAGCATGTTATTCGCGGCTGAGAATGCCAAGAAAAACAAAAATGAGTTCACCACTCTAGCGGATTTCGCCGGCAGCGCCAATGGCGCCGAACCTTTATATGGGTATCCGATTGTATTTAGCGCCGGAAACGGTTACGGAACGACTATAGGAGGAGGGGCCTACGACGACGGCACAGTATTCCAAGTCACCCCCGACGGAACGCTCACGACGCTATATACGTTCTGCTCTCAGGTCAACTGCACTGACGGGGCTGAGCCTTACTCAGGGCTGGTGGTTGCCGGAGGGAATTTCTACGGTACAACCTACTGGGGCGGAGCCAACGGCGCGGGCACGGTCTTCGAAATCACGCCAGCGGGCCTGTTGACCACGCTGCACAGCTTTGCGGGAGGCCCGAATGATGGCGCTTATCCGATCGCTGGCCTCGTGCAAATTGGAGGAAATTTCTATGGAACGACGCAAGCTGGCGGGGCCAACGAGGCGGGCACGGTCTTCGAAATCACGCCAGCGGGCCAGCTCACCACGCTGCACAGCTTTTGTTCCCA
>PMSZ01000509.1 GCA_003168235.1 Acidobacteriaceae bacterium | reverse complement strand
ACGAGAGAAACTTGTCAGGCAAGCCCAGCATCGGCACCAGCCAGTCCAGCACATGTGTTTCGACTTCGGTACATGCTGGGCTGGTGGACCAGAGCATCCCCTGCACGCCGAGTCCCGCCGAAAGTAGATCACCAAGAATCGCCGGCCCAGAAGCGTTCGACGGAAAGTAGGCGTAGAAATTCGGCGACTGCCAGTGGGTAATTCCAGGAAGCACGACGCGTTCCATGTCGGCAAGAATCTGCTCGAACGCCTCGCCCTGTGCGGGCGCGCTCGCTGGCAGCTTCGATCGAATCTCGCCCGGTTGCACGCGCGACAAAACTGGAAAGCTCTCAACGCGGGAATGGTAATCGGCGATCCAGTCCACGACCGCGTGGCCCTGGCGGCGAAATTCCTCGGGAGACATGTGAAAAGATTTGGGTTCAGACATAGGGCTCGAGAATTTGTAATTGGTAATTTGTAATTTGAACCCGAGCAATCCGAACCCTCGTGCTCTCCAATTGCAAATTACAAATCGCAAATTACCAATTACAAATGTCCGTAGAAAACACGCGTCAAATACTCGAATTCAATCCTTCCATCGCTGGCGTGGGTACGAAAAATCCACTGCAATTCCGACATCATCGGCGCGTAGTTCGGATGCCCCTCCAGCGGCGCATACGAAGAAGACAGCAGTCGTCCGGCCACGCCCTCATAATCAAATTGTTGCCGCAGGTCGAACTCACGCTCCACGCACGCTGCCGGCGCAAAAAACTCGTGGATGATGGCAGTCGTTCGCTCGTGCCTCACTTCCTTATAGTCGGTGCCATACGTCAGCAGCAGTTGTTCGTAGTCGCGCAGAAACGCTGTGCTTTCCGTTTGGCGCTCATTCCAGATAAGCACGCACCAACCATCGGGCTTAAGAACCCGCACGAACTCCGCCCGCGCGCGCGGCAAGTCGAACCAATGCGCCGCCTGCGCAGCGGTAACAAAATCGACCGACGCCGCACGCAGCGTCGTCTCTTCCGCTGTCCCCGCAACCGGCACGAGCCGGTCATAAGCTTCGAGCTGATGAATGCCCGCCTCGCGCATTTCCAGGTTGGGTTCAACCGCAAAAACGGAGTTGCCGTTTGCCAAAAGCAGCCGCGTAAACATGCCCGTGCCCGAAGCGATGTCGGCCACAATATGATTCGGCCGCAATCCGCATTCGGCGCGCAGCAGGTCGAGAACCTCACTCGGATATCCCGGCCGATACCGCACGTAATTTTCCACCCGATCTGAAAAACGTGCTGTTGGCGTCTTGCTCATCGCCATTTAGTTTAACCCGCGCGGCAGCCCGTTCTCTCCTCACGGTACAATCTTCATTCCGAGTTTTGCTGTCGTGCACCATATTTGTGCACCAAATAAGGAGCGTCATGAAACTTCTTTCAGGTGTGGTTCTGTTCTTCGTGCTGCTGGTTTCGACCCCGCGGGCATTCAATCAGACCGGCGGCCCGGACAACGCTCCTGTCACTGGTTTTCGCGATGCCGCCACCGAGCGCGACGTCGAAAAGAAATTCATCGCCGTGCCCGATCCCCGCCTCGCCGAAGACCACCTGCGCATCCTGACCGAAGCCCCACACATCGCGGGCTCTCCCGAAGATAAGGCAACTGCCGAATACGTAGCCAAGAAGTTTCGCGAGGCCGGCCTCGACACCGAAATCGTCGAATACAAAGTGTGGTTCAACTATCCAGCAGAAATCCGCGTCGACATGACTGAGCCAGCCGGAGTGGAAATGCACGGCCCGCGCCGCGAGCACGTTGACGGCGATCCTTATCAGGACGATCCGCGCGTCGTCACTCCTTACAACGGCATGTCGCCTTCGGGTGATGCCGAGGCGCAAGTGGTCTATGCCAACTACGGTTCGCCCGATGACTTCGACAGACTCAAGCAGATGAACGTCGATGTGCGCGGCAAAATCGTCATTGTTCGCTACGGCGAAAATTTTCGTGGAGTAAAGGCATTCGTAGCGCAGGAACGTGGTGCCGCCGGAGTCCTGATCTATTCCGACCCGAAAGACGATGGCTACTACCGCGGTGACGCGTATCCGAAAGGGCCATGGCGTCCCGCCAGCGGCGTGCAGCGCGGATCGGTCGGCTTCATGTTTCAGTTTGCCGGCGATCCCACCACGCCCGGCATCGCATCCACTCCAAATCTGCCAGATTCCAAACGCGTGTCGCCCGCCGAATCCGAACAGATGCCGAAGATTCCCGTTACGCCGCTTTCGTATGCCGACGCTTCACCCATTCTCGAGCATCTCGGCGGTCCGCAATCCCCGCGCGAGTGGCAGGGAGCGTTGCCTTTTACCTACCACGTCGGTCCCGGTCCTTCGAAAGTGAAAATGCACCTCAAACAGGATTACCAGTACCGCACTATCTGGGATGTCATCGGCAAAATTCGCGGCACTTCCTCGCCCGACGAATGGGTCGTTGCAGGCAATCACCGCGATGCTTGGGTCTACGGAGCGGTCGATCCTAACAGCGGTACGGCCGCGATGCTTGAGACCGTCCACGGCCTCGGCGAACTGCTCAAGTCCGGATGGAAGCCCAAACGCACGATCGTTATCGGAAGTTGGGACGCGGAAGAAGAGGGTCTGATCGGTTCCACCGAATGGGGTGAAGACCACGCGCAAGACCTGGCCAACGCCGCCGCTTATTTCAATATGGACGTCGCCGTCGCCGGCAAAAAGTTTGGAGCTTCCGGCACTCCCAGCCTAAAAGAGTTTATCCGCGAAATCACAAAGTCCGTGCCATCGCCACAAGGCGGCACTGTTTACGATGCGTGGAAAAAAGTGACTGCGCCAGGTGCCGAAAGCGACCATTCCGGGGAAACTGCGACTTTCCACGCGCCTCCGAATGCCGCGCAAACCGACGTGCCCGTCGGTGATCTCGGCAGCGGTTCCGATTACACAGTATTCCTGCAGCATCTCGGCGTGCCTTCCACCGACATCAGCTCGGGAGGCGATTACGGCGTTTATCACTCCACGTTCGACGATTTCGCGTGGTTCAAGAAATTCGCCGATCCCGATTTTCTTTACGAACAGCAAATGTCGCGCGTTTACGGATTAGAGTTGCTGCGCATGTCAAACGCCGACGTTCTTCCCTATGATTACGAGAGTTACGGCAAAGAAATTCTTGCCTATATCGAAACCGCGAAAAACAAAAGTAAAGACCGTTTCGCAGATAAGGGCCCAGACTTCTCCGCCGCCGTCGGCGCCGCCCACCGTCTGCAGGAAGCCGGTGCGAGAATGCTGCAAAAGCAGCGCAAGATGCCCGCCGCGCCCGACCAGATGAACGCCAAACTTCGCGAAGCCGAGCGTGCGCTGCTGATCCCGGAAGGACTGCCCAACCGTCCTTGGTACCACCACGCCATTTACGCTCCCGGACAGTACACCGGATATGCCGCCGTGGTGATTCCCGGCGTGAGCGAAGCGATCGCTGCGCGAGATCTGCCTCGTACCGAAAAACAAATCAAGGCGCTAGCAGCCGCTTTGAACCGCGCCGCGGCGGTACTCGATCAATACCGCTAAAGTTCGATCGAGTCAGTCGCCAACAAGCCAGTATCAGAATTGGTTTTCGATGTCCCGGCATCCGGTTGACCCGAGACCAGATCCTTATGATTACTCCCTTGGCAATCCCGCATCTGCTGCACGAATTGCCCACCGCGGCGACGGAGACATTCCTTGCACTTCTCCCCATCGTCAACCCCCTCGGCGGCATCCCCGTTTTCTTTACTCTCACCGCCGATTTCGCGCCTGAGGAGCGTCGCAGCACCGCCCTGAAGACAGCGCTTTACGTCATCGCCATCCTTGTCGTCTTCATGTTCTTTGGCCGCTTCGTCTTGAACTTCTTCGGCATTTCGCTGCCCGTATTGAAAATTGCCGGCGGATTGATCGTCGCGAATACGGCCTGGGGCATGGTGACCGGCTCCAGCCGCATGACCGTTGAAGAACACAGCGAGGCCCTGACCAAGCCCGACATTTCGCTCACGCCCATGGCCATGCCCATGCTTTCCGGTCCCGGCTCAATCGGCGTTGTCATGGGCCTGGCTGCCGACGCCGACAGTCTTCTTTCTTATCTGGGAATGGTGATCGGAATCATCGCGCTCGGCCTCGCCGTTTATCTCTGCCTGCGCCTCGGAGGCCCGTTCGTCAAGCGCCTCGGCCCCGGTACCGTAGGCGCCATCAACCGCATTTTTGGATTTCTGATTCTCGCGATAGCCGTGCAGTTAGTATGGGACGGCCTGGCGCAATTCGGACGGTGAACTCAGAGGCAGAGCGGCGCTTCGGGGGTTGCATGGAATCGGTCCTTTTTGAGGAAGGCCTTAGACGCTGGAAGCGCACTGTCTAGGCCAGGATCCAGTTTCTCGGTGAACGGCTAATGCCCTCCGCTCGCACCCATCGCCGAGGCCGCGGCCCCTGTTTCCATATACCGTCCAACCAGCCCCGCGCACGACTCGATGAACCGCTGTTCCGCTGGAGTGAAAGTATCCGCGAAATAGCTCTCAATACAAATCTCCGCCATCACTCGCCCTTTCACGAAAATCGGCGCCACCATATTCGACTTCACCAGGTCTGACCCTAGGTACCGCGGATCGTTCGCAACATCATTGATCGCCACCGTCTTTCCGCTCGTTGCGGCCGCTCCGCATAATCCTTTGTTCAACGGAATCCGCAGCGTCGGCTGAAAACTGCCGGCATGTGGTCCTAGCACCAGGGCGTCAAAGGCCGGCTCCTCCATGAAATAAAAGCCCACCCAGTTATACCGCGTCGTCCGCGCATGAAGACGCTCAGCGATGTACTCCATCAGCGGTTCTAACCCCGCCGCCGAACGCGCGTGCACTTCGAATTCCTGCAACAACTCTTCGTAGCTAGACATTCAGCCCGGAATCCCCCTCAAACACAGCGAATTACCCGGTATTTTATGATGGTTTCGCCCGTTCGCCACGTTACGACGGATGTTCACCTGTTGAGCACGCCACGCCGGTCTCGACTGGCCCTGACAAGCCGCATTCTCGGCCAAGCCCAAATCGCGCGTCAGGAAAACTGCATCCTGTCGCCAGGGTAGGGAATCGAACTATAATGTCGTTATAACGACAATTTTGGAATCTCGGCGGCGGTACAATCGGAGCCGTCGAATCCTCAGGAGGAACTATGGCAAAGAAGCTGATGACTACAAGCAACGACGTGGCGTTGACGACCCTGCGGCTGGTACTCGGAATCGTGTTTTTCGCCCACGGAGCGCAAAAAATGTTGGGCTGGTTTGGCGGCTTCGGTTTTCACGGCACCATGGGATTCTTTGAACACATGGGAATGCCCGCTCCCGTCGCATTTTTGATTATCTGCACCGAATTCTTCGGCGGCCTCGGCCTGATCGTCGGCCTACTCACCCGCATCGCCGCTCTCGGCATCGGCGTCGAGATGATCGGGGCCATCTTCATGGTTCACCTGCCCAACGGTTTCTTCATGAACTGGATGGGAACCCAGAAAGGTGAGGGATTCGAATACCATCTGCTGGCGATCGCCATAGCTGCGGCACTGTTGTTGCGAGGGGCGGGCGCGTTCTCTGTGGACCGGGCACTCTCAAAATAAGTCGGCATGGCTGTGCGCTGGAGCACACGGCTCAACGGTGAATGCCTGACTGAAGAAGCACGGCTTTCTCCACAGCCGCCAAATCGGCGGAGGAGAGACTTCCGGCCTTATTGCACAGTCTTTGTTTAGAAGCGGTCGCGATCTTGTCGGCCTTCGCCTTGCTCTGCTCGCCGTTAATCGTGACCATCGCTTCGCCGGGATAGAGTTTCTCCGTTCGACTGGTGAGCGGAACGACGATCACTCGGTTTAATGCGGCATTCGCGGCATTATTGCTGAGGACGATAGCGGGGCGGGTCTTTCGAAGGAGGGTAGAGAACGGATTGGCATTCGGTGGAACAACGAATCGACGCTTTTGGGGCCCAAACCGTAGCTGGTTCCACATACGCCATAGACATCACCTCACAACAAACATACTGCATAGCACATGACGTAGAGTCAATGCATATGATAGAGACACTATCTATGCATTAAGTTCTAATTCCTCAACGTCTTCCCTGTCTTCAGCGTGAACTGAATTCGTTCCTGTGTCTTCTTTTCGCCGCACAGCGACTTGAACGCCTCTCGCTCCAGATCGAGCAGATATTGTTCGCTGACCGGCGTTCCCGGAGTCACATTCCCTCCACAAAGAACCTCGGCGATCTTGGTTCCCAGTTTCAGTTCGTGGTCGCTGATGAACTCGCCTTGCCGCATCAAGTAAACGCCCATCTTCAGCGCAGCCAGAATATTCTCGCCCTGAGCAGGAATGTTCGTCCGCATCACCGGCGGCTCGTATCCGGCACGCACCCGTTCCAGTGCGCGCGTCTTCGCATCCGAGAGAACGCGCTCGCGATTCATCGTAATGCGGTCCGAGCTCGACAGAAATCCAAGGCCGCGAGCTTCCTCCGCCGACGTTCCGACCTTCCCCGTCGCAATCGTCTCGAACGCTTTTTTCATCGCCTCCATCACTTCGACCGATTCGCCCCTTCCGTCGGGACGAATCGACGCCGCACTGTCAACCGCGCGCAGCAGCATTTCCTTGCATCCACCACCACCGGGAAGCAAACCAACTCCGACTTCGACCAGCCCCATGTAAAGCTCGGCATGAGGTTGCCGGCTCGCTGCGTGCAGCGAAATTTCGCAACCGCCGCCAAGCGTGAGCCCAAACGGTGCGCTCACCACCGGTTTCGGAGAAAATTTGATCGCCTGCGTCATGCCCTGAAACTGACGAATCCCCATGTCGACCTCGTCCCACTCTTCTTCCTGCACCGACATGAGCAGCAACATCAAGTTCGCGCCCACAGAGAAATTCTGCGCGTCGTTGCTGATAACGAAAGCGTCGAAGCCGTCGCCTGGGCCGCCCGGCTTCAGCGTTTGCAGAATCAGCGAAATAATGTCGGCGCCCAGCGCATTCATTTTCGAATGGAACTGAATGCATCCCACGCCATCGCCCAGGTCAACCAGCGACGCTCCCGAATTTTTCTTGACCACGCCGTTCGATCGCGTTTTTATCGCGACTTCAACTGACCACACTCCCTCGGGAACTGCGACCGGCTTCCATCCCGCCGACGCCAAATCAAAATACTTGCGACCCGATGCCGTCTTGGCGTCATCCGCATACCACGACTTCTGGCCGGAGCTGAGCAGTTTCTCCACATTTGCCGCGACCGGATGATTTTCTTTTTTCATCCGTCCCACGGTTGCTTCCACTCCCGCCGCGTCCCACAGTTCAAAGGGACCAAGTTCCCAGCTGAACCCGTTCCGCATCGCCTGATCGATCTCCACGACAGAATCAGAAATCTCAGGAATGCGATTGGCCGCATAAGTCCACAGATCGGAGAGCGAACTCCAAAGAAAAGTCGTTGCCTTATCGGCCTTCTGCAGCGCTCCGCCATCGAGTCCGAGCAACATGCGCAAGCGCGCTCCCGGATCCTCGACGTTTTTTGCCATTTCGAGCGCCGCAAATTTCGGCTTTTGCCGCGGACGATATTCCAGCGTCTTCCAGTTAATCGCCATTCGCTCGTCTTCTTTACCCGCGCTCTTGACCTTCTTGTAGAAGCCGCCTTTGGTCTTATCGCCGAGCCATTTGTGTTCGATCATCTGCCGAAAGAACGCCGGAATCTGCAACTCGCTGCGTTCGTCGCGCACATTCTGCGTCATGTTCCCGACGACGTGCCCCAGAACGTCGAGCCCCACGAGGTCGATTGTCCGGAACGTGGCCGAGCGCGGCCACCCCACGGCCTGGCCAGTCAACGCATCAACTTCTTCCACGCTCAGGTCCATCTCCTGCATCAGCCGCATCACGTTGAGCACGGAGAAGGTGCCGATGCGGTTGCCAATAAAATTGGGCGTATCTTTGGCCAGCACCACTCCCTTGCCCAGGCGCACGTCGCAAAAGTGAGCGACCGCATCGATTGCCGTCTGATCCGCCTCCGGCGTTGGAATCAGTTCGAGCAAGCGCATGTAGCGCGGCGGATTGAA
>PMSZ01000036.1 GCA_003168235.1 Acidobacteriaceae bacterium | reverse complement strand
CTTCGCTCTCTGCTGTTAGCTCGATGGGGTGAAAGTTCAACAAATGCGTCTCGATGGCAAAAGAATCAGCGCCGAACGTAGGCCGGTTTCCGACATTGGTCACAGAATCGAAGCGTTCGGTTCCTACCCGCGTACACGTAATATAAACTCCATCCTTCGGCACCATCTCGTCGTACCGCGCGAGATTGATGGTCGGAACGGTATACTTCGATCCATAACCGCGGCCTTGTCCCGGCGAACCTAAAATGCTGAAGGGACGACCAAGCAAGTGCCGCGCGCGACTCGCCCGCCCTTTGGCGAGCAATTTCCGGATCTGGCTGCTGGAAACTGGCTCGCCGCGAAGCCTCTGCTCGATATAGACTTTCACTTCAAAACCCATCTCCTGGCCGAATTGCATCAGCAGTTCCACATCTCCCGCCGCCTTGTGTCCGAAGCGGAAGTTATAGCCTTCGTGAACTTCGCGGGCGTGCAGGCGTTTCTTAAGAATTTCGTGGGCGAACTGATGCGGCGTCATCAGCGAAAGGTCGCGCGAAAACGGAAGCAGCAGGACTGCGTCGATGCCGGTCGCTTCGAGCAGGTGGAGTTTTTCAGGCAGCGGAGTCAGCAGCTTGAAACTGTGGTCGGGACGCAGAACGCGCGAGGGATGGGGATCGAACGTGACGATGACCGACCGCGCATTCGTAGCCTTCCCCCGCCGGACGATCTCATCGATCACGTGGCGATGAGCTCGGTGCACACCGTCGAAGTTGCCGACGCTGACAAGCGAGGGGCCGAAATCGAGCGGGACGTCGTCGAGTTGGCGAAAAATCTGCATTCCAGTAACGTCCGCGCCGCACGCTTCCTAACTAAATTTCAAACTCCAGCTTCATGCCGTCGAAAGCCAATTGCACGCCTGGCGGCAACGCGTTGTTCGTTGCTTCGTGCGGCAGGTCGTGACAGATGTGGGTAAAAAATGTGCGCTTCGGTTTCACGGCCTCTACGATCTTCAGCGATTGCTCTACGGTCGAATGCGTGGGATGCGGCATATGACGCAAAGCATCGAGAAATAAAATATCGAGACCGTGCAGCTTCTCCAGCGTGGCGGCGGGGATTTCGCTGTGATCGGTGAGATAGGCGGCCGATCCGCAACGGAAGCCGAGAATTGGAGTTTCTCCGTGGATCACCGTCAAGGGCTCGAAGCGCGCGCCGAAAAGTTCGACCGGTCCGTCGATTGGATGCAGATCGACGAGCGGGAGTCCTCCGAATTTATAGGTAGGTTCGAAGATGTAGCGGAACATGGTACGAAGAAATTCGCAGGCATGTGGCGTGGCGTAGAGCGGCATCCTTCCGGGTTTGTGGAGAAACGTCAGCGGGCGCAAGTCATCGATTCCGAGGATGTGGTCGGCGTGGGTGTGGGTGTAGAGCACGGCATCGAGTTGAGTCATGTTTTCGCGCAGCGCCTGCTCGCGAAAATCGGGAGTGCTGTCGATCATCACATTGTGCCCGTTGTAGCTGACGAGTATGGAGGGGCGGGTGCGGCGGTCGCGAGGATCGGTCGAACGGCAGACGGCGCAGTTGCAGCCGATGGTGGGTACCCCCATCGATGTGCCGCTGCCTAATACTGTCAGAGTCGCCTGCATCGTGTTCGTGAACTTCAGTTCGTGAACTACAGCGGAATGAACTCAGCCGTGGGTTCCCGTGATGGGGCCCGGCGCCTGCGGAGGACGCGCGAGAGCGTTGGTGACTTCGACGTAGGCCATGCGCAGCTCATAAAGACAATTCTGCAGAAATCCCTGCTCTTTGGGAGTGAGGTTGCCTTTAGTCTTTTCTGCGATCATGCCGAGCGTGTCGATGGTCTGTCGCGCGCCGATCAGGTCGACTCCGGGTTGGCCGCCTTGCTCGTGCATGAGCCCAAGTTGCATCATGGCGGTCATGTAGAGCGAAGCCATGAAGCGCTCGAAACTCATTTCCAGTTCTTTGGCGGAGTGTCCGCTCAGCTCGACTCGTGCATCCAGATCGCGCGATGACTGTTTGTAGGCGTCGTGCTGCACCTGCTGTTCGGTGTCGGTCGGAGGCGTGGGAATCTCTTCGTGTTTCGCTTCACCCACCTCTTCAAGCACCCTGGACTCAGGAGCGGGAGCGGCGGCTGTGGCTTCGGCTCCGGTTGCGATAGGTGTGGCAGGAGTGGCCGCGGTCGCAGCCGGTGCAGTCGCGGTGTCGGTCGACGAAATCTGTTCTTCCGTGGACTCGCGCAGGTCTCCGTCGGTGGTGAACAACCGACGGTCGCTCACTTTGAATTCACTTTCTTCTTTTCTTTTTTGCGCCATAAATTTACCTGAGTGTTTCGAAATCCAATTTCTTAAGAGATCTTTCTCAAAAGTTCAGCGAAAGGGAGCGAAGCCGCCTTCAAAGTCGCCTCTCCCGCGCGCAGACCTTTTCCCGCAGCTTCGCGACGGAGATAGCCCAATGCGACCGGGCGGTCTCCGCCGGGAAATGGGAGAATCGCGCTGCTGGTGATTTCGCCAACTTCCTTCGCTTCGGTGCTTCCGTCTTCCGTGCCTGCGACTTTGCCCGCGACAGCCAGAATTCTTGCGCCTGGTTCCGGCAAAGCGCCTTCGACCGCAAACGCCGTGAACTGGCGATGCACAGCGCCACGGGAACGGATGCGCTCTACGATCTCCTGCCCGAGATAACAACCTTTGGTGAAATTCAAGGCGCGGGTTTGTCCGGTTTCCTGCGGCAGATCGCGCTCGCGGATGTCCACGCCGTAACGCGGAATGCCGAAGCTGATGCGTCGAAGATCGACTGCGCTAGCGCCGACGGGCGTCGCACCCGCCGCAACCAATGCGTCCCAGGTGGACTTCACCTCGTTCGGCGCAAGCCAGATTTCGTATGACGTGCCCGCGGCATCATCTCCGCGCACGAGTGTGCATTGCGCGCACTCGCACGCGCATTCGCATTTCGGTGTGCATAGCTCCAGCGGAGCGAGGTCGGGCGCTTGGATTCCAGCTTTGCGAAGCACGGCTAGCGCCTGCGGCCCTGCCACTCCGACCGCCGAGATTGTCGCACTGACGTCTGTTACTTCTACATCGTCGGCAATGATGAACTTGTCAAAATGCGCCAGAACGTTTTCGCGCTGGCGGAGGTCGGTATCGATCGTGAACGATTCGCCAAGGTTGTAGACGTACATATCCGCCTGAATGCGTCCCTGGGCATTGAGGAGAAATGCGTAGACCCCATGGTTCGGAGCGAGATCGCGAACGTTGTTGGTGGCCATGCCGTTCAGCCAGCGGACGCGGTCGCCTCGGGTAACAGAAATCTTGGCGCGGCCGCTGAGGTCATAGACGCCACAGCCCGAGAGCAGAGACTGGAACTCGGCACGGACATCTCCGAAGTCGGCTGCCTGAGGACGCGCGGAGGTCGAATTTTGCTGCAATGCAGTGCTCATGCGTACCTATTTGATTATAGCGAAGGCGAACGGGCGCAATATCTGCAACGTATTCGGCGATTCTGGTATCTTCGTTTCGCGTGCCTTCACATGAGCGATAAGAGAAAAATTGCGGTTATCCCCGGGGATGGCATTGGCAAGGAAGTCATTCCCCAAGCGGTGCGGGTTATGGAGGCGGCCGGCGTCGAGCTGGCACTGACTCACTTCGACTGGGGAGCGGACCACTATCTCGCCGATAAAACCACTGT
>PMSZ01000442.1 GCA_003168235.1 Acidobacteriaceae bacterium | reverse complement strand
AGATTGAATTTCTGGTCGGTGCCGCCGAGTTCCACATCAGCCTCAAGCGCCACCGAGTCGTATCCCTGCGCCAGCGGATACAGCAGTTCATGCATGGCAATCGGTTTTTCATCGTGGAAGCGCTTGTGGAAGTCCTCGCGTTCGAGCATCTGCGAGACGGTGTACTTCGCGGTCAGGCGGATGAAATCCTCGGCGGAAAATTTCGAAAACCAGCGGCTGTTGAAATCGACCACCGTTTTTTCGGGACTGAGAATTTTGAAAACCTGCGCCTTGTAAGTCTCGGCGTTCTCCGCGATCTGCTCGCGCGTCAGCGGAGGGCGCGTCGCCGAGCGACCCGTCGGATCGCCGATCATTCCGGTAAAGTCGCCGATTAGAAAAATGACCGTGTGCCCGAGGTCCTGAAAATGTTTGAGCTTGCGCAGCAGCACCGTGTGTCCCAGATGCAGATCTGGAGCGGTGGGATCGAAGCCCGCCTTCACCCGCAGCGACTTGCCCGTCTTGAGCGAGCGCTCAAGCTTCGAGCGCAATTCGGATTCCTTGACGATCTCCGCCGCGCCCTTCTTGATGTAGGCCAGCTGTTCATCAACCGGTGGAAAGTTTGACATGCGTTTTGATTATAACGATCCAGCTGCGAGCCACGAGCTTTGAGCTAAGAACTCTGAGTCACGAGCCTTCGATAGAAGCTCAGCGCCGCGTCTCCCTGCGTTAGCGTTCGGTATCGACGCAATTCTCCGAACGCTTCTCCGGGGTCGAATCTCTTTTGATGCTCGGCGATCACCACGCTCCGTTCGCCGAGCAATTTCGATGGTGCCAACGCGGCCAGCGTTTTCGCGTACTCCTCTTGCAGCGAGTATGGAGGATCGAGAAACATGAAGTCGGCAACCGATCCCGAGGCTTCCAACTGCCGCAGCCCCTTCTGGACATCGGACTTGACCATCCGAAATCCGCCCGCAATCCCCAACGATTTCAGGTTCGCCGCAATCAGTTCCGCTGCTGCTTTCGACTGCTCGACGAAATACACCATGCGCGCGCCGCGGCTCAGCGCCTCAATGCCAACCGCGCCCGTTCCCGCGTACAAATCGAGCCAGACGGTCTCTGCCAGCTTTGCCGGATCCCCTGCGCAGAGCACGTTAAACAGCGTCTCACGCAGCCGGTCGGCCGTCGGACGAACCTCCGCGCCCGGCAACGACCGCAGTGGGCGGCTTCGATACTGCCCTGCAATCACTCGCATATCGCGTGACCTTCGATTCGCAAGGCCTCACAACCTCGGGCCTTCGACCGGTGTCTAACAGATAGAATACTGGCAGGCTTGGTTATGCGCAGTTGGTCCATTCCGCTGGGACGAATTTTCGGGGTCGAAATCCGCGTTCACCTGACGTTCCTGTTTCTGCTGGTCTTCGTGTGGGGCACAGAGTCCGCTACTCAAGATCCAAGCGCCGCTCTGCGTGGGCTCGGCCTGGTCGGAATTATTTTCGGCAGCGTCGTTCTGCACGAATTGGGTCACGCGTTCGTGGCGCGCGGATCGGGCGCTCCGAAGGGCATCATCCTGCTTCCCATCGGCGGCATCACCATTCCCGACGAAGCCAACGCCATCCCCGATCCGATTAACGCGTGGAAGCGCGACATCCGCGCCGCAGCCGCGGGCCCGTTGGTCAGCTTCTTTGTCGCTGGCGTATCGGCCGTCGTTTTGCTCGCGACTGTGCCTCATTTTTCGCTCACCACCAGACCGTTTCTCTACTCCGGTGCGTTATTACGAAGCATCGTCTGGGCCAACGTATACATCGGGTTGTTGAATCTGTTGCCGGCGTACCCCATGGATGGCGGACGCGTGTTGCGCGCACTGTTCGCGCGGCAAATGGATGTAGTACACGCCACCCAGCGTGCCATCCGCATCGGCCACGTCTTTTCGATTCTGTTCATGATGGTTGGAATTTTGCTCGGCAACTGGTGGCTGGTGATGGTCGGATTTTTCATCTTCGCCGGCGCGAACCTCGAAGAACGCTCAGCCGTATTTCAGTCGGTCCTGCAAAGTGTGCGTCTGGAGGAAGTCATGCTCACCGACTTCGCCACGCTCTCCCCTGCCGACACGCTGGAAGATGCTCTGGAAAAGGCCGTACACACACTGCAGGATGATTTTCCTGTCATCCGCGGCAGTGACATGGTGGGAGTTGTTTCGCGGCAGAAGATTCTCGAAGCGCTGCGCGCCGAAGGTAACGGCTACGTGCAGGCGGTGATGAACCGCATCTTCGAAGTTGCCGCCAGGCAGGAGTCGCTCGCCTCGGCTTTCCGCAAGCTTTCGGCGCGCAATCTCAGCATCATTCCGATCGTTGACGAGCAGCGTCTGGTCGGGATCGTCACGCTGCAAAACCTGATGCACTCCATGTCGCTGCTGGCCGAAAGCCGCAAACTGCGGCGGCAGGCGCTGGACTCGTAGAAGGTCAGAGGTGAGAGGTCGGATTGCTGAGGTTAAATCCCAATTCGTCTACGGCTTCTAACCTCTGACCTCGTACCTCTCACCTCAGACCTAAGCTCTTGTAAGCTTCCTGTGCAGCTCGCACCGCGCATCCGAACTCAACGGCTTGTCCGGTGGTTTCGGCGATCACCTGTTCGAGCGCGGCCAGCACTCCTACTGTATCGAGATAATCGTAATAGCCAATGTGAGCGATGCGGAAAAGTTGGCCTTTCATTTCCGCCTGTCCGTTGGCCACGACCGCGCCAAACTGCTCGCGAAAGCGTTTGCAGATAGTCGTGGAATCGGCTCCAGTCGGGGCAGTGACGGCAGTCAACGCGGCCGCCGGAGACTTGGGTGCGAATAACTTCAGTCCCAGCGCTTCCACGCCAGCGCGAGTCATCGCCGCGCACAGCTCCGCGTTGGCGATCAGCGTGTCGCGCCCTGCGGCAAGATTTCCTTCTCCCAGTTGACGCACATAATCGAGCGCCGCGGCGAGACCTGCAAACAGGGAGGTCGCGGGCGTGTAAGCCGTTTCCGCTTTGGCTGCCGACTTCCGCTCTTTACGCAGATCGAAATAAAATCGCGGAGACTTTGTCGTCTCCATGCGTTGCCAGGCGCGCTCGCTGATGGCACCGTAAGCCAAGCCCGGCGGAATCATCAGCGCCTTCTGCGAGCCACCGATGATGACGTCGATCCCCCAGGCGTCCACGTCGAGATGAGTTGTGCCCAGACCGGTGATTCCGTCGACAATCAGTAAGGTGTCAGGTAAAGCGCGTACCAGTTTCGCAATCGCTTCGACGTCATGCCGCGCACCGGTCGAACTTTCTGTCGCTTGCACGTAAACGCAGCGAATCTCCGGCGTCAGCTTGCGGCCCACTTCATCGAGCGAAAAAGTTTCGCCGTAGGGAGCGGTCACCGTTTCGACGACGCAGCCAAATGCCTTGGCCAGCGCCGTCCAGCGCTCGCCGAACTTGCCCGCGGTCAGCACCAGCACGCGGTCGCCAGGAGAAGTCAGGTTCGAGACCGAGGCCTCCATAAAACCCGTGCCCGACGAGGTCAGCACCAGCACGTCGTTCTGCGTGCCGATGAATTCCTTTACGTCCGCGAGCACCCGCGTGAACAACGCGCGGAATTCGGCCGTGCGATGGTGCGCGCCGTAGGAAGCCATCGCGATCTGCGCCGCGGGAAGCAGAGGAGTTGGACCGGGAGTGAAGAGGCGATTTTTCTTGAGCATGGAGAAAAGGTCAGAGGTTAGAGGTCA
>PMSZ01000512.1 GCA_003168235.1 Acidobacteriaceae bacterium | reverse complement strand
TCCACAAGGCCAATGGGATGTTGAGAACCATGGCGTGCAGCCCGACTACGAGGTTGACATGGAACCAAAGCCGGTCAGCGAGGGTCACGATCCGCAACTGGAAAAAGCTGTGAGCCTGGCTCTAGAGGACTTGGCCAAGCATCCTGTGCCGCAACCGCAGAAGCCCGAGTATCCAAACTACAATCGCAAAACCGGGCAATAGCGCGAAAGTGTAATGCTGAGGCACAAAAAAACTGCGTCGGGTGATCAGATTTACATTTTGGGGTTTCCCGGGACGGCGGAAATGGGAGGGTCGGGCGAGGAGCCCGGCGTGGAGGCGACGCTTACCGCCGGACGCGCGGCAATCCAGCCGTACCTGATGCCTCTCAGCTGCCGTTCATTTCGCAAAATTCAACTATAATTGCGCCCACCGATGGCCCTTACCGCTGGCACAAAACTAGGTCCCTACGAAATCATCGCGCCGCTCGGCGCGGGCGGTATGGGAGAGGTGTATCGCGCTCGCGATACGCGCCTTGGCCGCGAGGTCGCGCTCAAGGTGCTGCCGGAGTCTTTTTCCCGCGACACCGACCGGCTCCGTCGCTTCGAGCAAGAAGCGCGCGCGGTCGCGGCGCTGAATCATCCCAACATTCTTGCCATTCACGATATCGGCGAGCAGGACGGCTCGCCCTTCATCGTTTCTGAGTTGCTCGAAGGCGGCAGCCTGCGCGCGGAGCTCGACCACGGCCCCTTGCCTGCGCGCAAGTCCTCCGACTATGCCGCGCAGATTGCGCAGGGACTGGCGGCGGCGCACGACAAGGGCATCATTCATCGCGACCTGAAGCCGGAGAACATTTTCCTCACCAACGAAGGGCGTGTCAAAATTCTCGACTTCGGGTTGGCGAAGTTATCGCCGAATAATCGCGGAGCGAAAGGTGTCGAAGCAACGCTAACCAGTTCGCCTACGGAAGCTGGAGTGGTGATGGGCACGGCCGGCTATATGGCGCCGGAGCAGGTTCGTGGTGCTGCGATCGATTCCCGCACCGACATTTTTGCTTTTGGCGCGGTGCTCTACGAGATGATCTCGGGCAAGCGCGCTTTTCGCCGCGATACGGCGGCCGAGACCATGACCGCGATCCTGAAGGATGACCCGGCGGAACTCAGCGAGATGACGCATCCGGTTGCGCCCGGGTTGGAGCGAATCGTGCGGCGCTGCCTGGAGAAGCAACCCGAGCAGCGGTTTCAATCCGCGAAAGATCTGGCCTTTGCGCTCGAAGCGTTGAGTGGCACAACTTCGAGGACAGCGGCGAATGTGGCGATCACCGATGGAGTTCAGACGGGTGCGGCCACACCGCGTCGTTGGATTGGATACGCGGTGATGGCGGTGCTCGGTCTCGCCCTGGGAGCGGCCGTCGCCTGGTATCTGCACCCTGCCCCGGCTCCGCCGCCGATCTTCACTCGAGTATCTTTTCAGCGCGGCGAGGTCATTCGAGGCCGTTTTGCGCCGGACGCGAAGACTGTGCTTTACAGTGCGAAGTTCGGCGGAGGCATTCCCGACACATACAGCATTCGTGAGGACTATCCGGAATCGACGCCGGCGGGTTTGGGCGGGGCTTTGCTGTTGGCAATTTCACGGCAGAGTCAGATGGCAGTCCTGGTGCGGCCGACATTGTTTGCCCACTATCAATGGACCGGGACCCTGGCCACTTCTCCGATGGGTGGGAGCGCGCCTCGCGAGGTGCTGGAGAATGTGGCCGATGCCGACTGGGGGCCGGACGGAAACGAACTGGCCGTCATTGACCGCGTCAACCGCAAGTGGCGCTTGCAATATCCCATCGGCAAGGTGCTGCTGGAAGGCGAGAACTGGATCAGCGAGGTGCGGGTTTCTCCCGATGGAAAACAAGTGGCGTTGTTCCATCACCCGCCGAATGTCGATGATCGAGGCGAAGTCGTGCTGGTAGACCGATCCGGAGGGTTACGAACGCTCTCGGCGGGATGGGAATCCCTGGAGGGGCTGGCGTGGGATCCCTCAGGGAAAGAGGTTTGGTTCTCAGCCGCCAACACAGGGGAACAGTACTGCATTCATGCCGTCACCATTTCGGGCAAGCAGAGGACTGTGTATTGCGGAACGGCTCCAACACGCATCCTCGATATTGCTACGTCGGGACGCGTGTTGGTTTCGACTGAAGAAGCGCGCGGGGCAATATCACTGGTGGAGCATGGATCGAATCAAGAACGCGACCTGAGTTGGCTCTCTTACAGTTTTGCTCCGCGACTGTCGACGGACGGAAGTGAAGTTTTATTCACCGATTTATCCGAGCGGTCGGGCAACGACTACTCGGTGTATGTGCGGAAGAGTGACGGTTCTGCCGCGGTTCGCATTGCCGGAGGGGGATATGGCGCGGACATCAGTCCCGATGGAAAATGGGCGCTGGTACTGTTCGCGGGCGATCCGGCGGCGCGGCTCCAGATTGTGCCGGTCGGGCCGGGGCAGGCGCGCGTGTTTCACTGGGATGGGATTCAGCCGCAATGGGCGCAGTGGTTCCCCGATGGGCATCGTATTCTGATGCACGCCAACCAACCGGGCCTACCTGAGGCTCTATTCATCACGGACGCGGATGGCGCAACCCCAAAAGAGGTTGTGGCCGGAAGCGCTCCATGGAAGGCAGTCGCACCGGACGAAAAATCAATCATGGTTTACCAGAATGAAGCCCTGGTTGTTCGCTCCCTTTCCGATGGTACTTCCAAGCCCATCTCCGGCATTCAGGCTTCGGAGTTTCCGATTGCGTGGGCGTCGGATTCGAAGCATGTGTTTGTACAGGCACCGGTCGCAACCGGCATCAACATTTATAAAGTTGACATCGAGTCGGGCCAGCGGGAAATGTGGCAGACAATAACTCCGAAAGATGCGGTGGGCCTGAGGCCCATGACCATACCTGCCGGCATTACGCCCGATGGGCGGTGGATCGGGTACATGTACCGCACGCAACTTGGGCAACTTTACAGCAGCGATACGCTGAAGTAGACCAACTTAGAATCCCGACGCCGCTCCCACGGTGGTGGAGTGCAATCCGACAATTCGGTCTACGTTCGTGGTCTTCAATACTTCTTCTACGTGCGCAGTGGCGCCGGCCACTCGCAGCTCACCTCCGACCTTCTTCAGTTTGCCGGCCGACATTACGATGATCCCGATCCCGGTGCTGTCAAGGCCCGTCACCCCGGCCAGATCAAAGATGACTTTTTTCCGCCCTTCATTCACCAGGCTCTCGACCGTCCATTCCAGTTGCTTGCTGCTTGTGCCGAGCGTGATTTTCCCAGAGATTTCCAGGACGACAATCTCCGGTTCCACGTGTTTGGTCTGAATCTCCAGCATGAGCGAAGCTCCTTTTCAGATCTTAGTAGCGGATCGAGAAACTGATTTTCGAAAACCTAGCGAAACCCGCTGAACATAACCACATCGGTATCGTTATAGCGTGCCCGGGTGATGGCGATCTTCTTGCCATCGTGCGACCACCCGTAACTGGCAATCAAGGAGGGCTCGGTATCGAAGTGCGTCAACTGTATGGGAGGATCGCCAGTGAGCGGTTGCAGGTAAAGATGGCGTGCGCTTCCCACCGTATGCAGATACGTAAGCGCGTGCCCATCGGGGGTCCACTCCACACTTCCGTTGTCCGCGGGAGCTTCGATTTCCTGGATGGACGCGCCGCCTTCGAGTTTCTGCACAATAAACTTCGATTTTGCCCTGGCGCCTTGCCCGTCAACCCTGACGTATGCGACGAAGTGACCATCGGGAGAAACCGTCGGCGCGCCCACGGTACCGTGGGCGAGTTCCACCGGCGTGCCACCGTCGGTGGATAGTTTGAAAATATGCCCGACATTGTCGCTGGGGCTGGAGCCGACGTAAACCATCCATTTCCCGTCCGGCGTGCAAGAGGGGTTCTCGTCGTTCTTTCCCGAGGTCAGTTGCCGTAGATCGCCAGTCGCGGCATTCAGGCGCCAGAGGTTCGGTGCATTCTCTTCGGACAACCTGTTCAAGACGACCACGTCACCATCTCCACAAGCCGCCGGATTAAAGAACAACTCATCACCCGGCGTCATGTGGGTGGCGGACGACCCGTCCGATGCAGCAATTAAGAGCCGGTTCTCCCCATCTGTCTCAACCAACTTGCCAGAGGCGGTCCAAACCATGCTGGTACGGACCTGCTCGGTCGAGACCGGTGTCAGCTTCCAATCGATTTGGTTGTTCAGAACGGAGGGCGAATCTCCGACATAGATTGTTGCCGACGGGTGCGCCTGGGTAGTGACAAAAGACTTGCCGTCAGCCGCCACGCTCACTGAGGCATAACGATTAAAGTCGTTGCTGATCTTGAAGGCATCCCCGGCGGGATAGGGCTGGAACCATACCTGGTAACGAAGGCCGGTCGATTTTTCACCGCCGATGAAAACCAGGCCGGAAGCGTCGGGCAGCCACGCGAGTGCGGTGACTATCTTATCGGACGGGAAACTTTTTACCAGCTTGCCTTCCGGCGAAAGCACGAGGATGGACCCAAGCGTGTTCTTGCCAAGATCGAGCGCCGCGACAGCAATAAGATCGCCCGATGCCGACCAGGAGGGATCGGCGGTGAAACCGCTGACCCCTGAGGGGCGATGGAGAATGATCTGCTCGCTGGCACCGTCGGAGTTGGCGATCAAGACCTGGTCGTCGCCTTTGTCTGGAATGATCCGCCGATACGCCATGCGCTTGCCGTCGGGCGAAAATGCGACCGCGCTGGCTACGTCACTGACGATTTGCCTCGATGTCCCACCCAACGCCGGGACCGCATAAATATTGAAGCTGTTAGGATTCGCGGGGTCCTGGTGCATGTAATACAGGTAATTGCCATCGGGCGTGAAAGTTGCGCCCGAGCCGAAGAATCCACTTTGCGGCGGCACTACTGTGACTTCACTGCCGGTAACGATCTGTTTGACGCGCAAACTGCGCTCGCCCTCGCGGCGTCCGTAGACGATCATTTTGCCATCCGACGACACTGCGGCAAAACCGACCGCCTGACCATGATCGGTGAGTTGCCGGATGTTGATGTTGCGGGTATCAATTGCCGGCGTGTTCTTGCCGATGAGTTTGTAGACGCCGAAGGCAGCGGCGATGACAAGCACCAAGACCCCAACCGCCGTCCCGATCACTACACCTTTGTGTCGCTGCGCTTCGGCCACCAGCACCGAGCTCGACGAGGCAGAGCGAGCGCCAGAGGCATAAGCAGATGCGGGTACGTTTGCCGGTCCGGAAGTGAGCGCGGCCGACGCAGTTGCAGCTGAGCCTCCGGACGACGAGTCCGCGATGGCTCTGCCCGATTCGGTCTGCCGCTTCAGCCGCATCAAATCGGCCCGGACGTCTGACGCGTGCTGATAGCGCAAATCACGGTCCTTCTCCAGTGCCTTATCAATGATGTGCTCGAGTTCCGCCGAAATTTCGGGATTGAGACGCACCGGCGCAGTTGGCGTCTTATGCAGAATTGCGTCGTAAATGTCACCTTGCCCTTCGCCGCGAAACGGCAGCGTGCCGGTCGTCATTTCGTAGAGCACCGCTCCGAATGAGAACAAGTCCGTACGCGCGTCTAACTCTTTGCCGCGCACCTGTTCCGGCGACATGTAGGCGACTGTACCCAGTGTGGTGCCCGGACTGGTAAGGTGAGCTTCGGTAGGCACGGTATCGTCGAGACTCAGCGTGGTTAGCTCGGCCGTGCGGCTGCGGACGGTCAGTTTGGCCAGTCCGAAGTCGAGAATCTTGGCGTGGCCGCGCCTGGTCACGAAAAGATTCGCCGGCTTGATATCGCGATGGACGATCTGCTCCGAGTGTGCGGCGTCGAGTGCGTCGGCAATCTCAATCGCCAGCGACAGCGTGGTCTCCATCTCCAGCGGCTTGCCGGCGATAAGATGCCGGAGCGTAACGCCGTCGAGAAACTCCATGGCGATGAACACTTCGCCGTGCTGGTCGTCAATTTCGTAGATGGTACAAATGTTCGGGTGGTTCAGTGCGGAGGCGGCCTTGGCTTCGCGCTCGAAGCGGCT
>PMSZ01000290.1 GCA_003168235.1 Acidobacteriaceae bacterium | reverse complement strand
CAGCGAGGCCAGTTGGGGTCGAGTCAGCGCCATGGGGACAGTGAATGTTCAAGCCCGTCGAGGTTTGGCAATCTTCGGTGTCGCGTGTCGCCATCTTGAGTGGATAATACCAAGCGGTCAAAAAAACCTTGAGCGGCTTGGACTCTTTGCCCCACTGCACCGAATCCATGCGAATGGCGAGGCGCGAGGGATTGGCGCCGGACTTCGCCGAGGACTCGACAACTTCTCCGGCAAAGATCGCGCCATCTGCGATTACCGATCCTTCGAAGAGGGTCGCAAGCGCCAGTTTCGCGTGCACTTTTGTTCCCGGCGGCGTATGGCCGGCAACGACGGACTGCTGCATGATGACAGGAAACTCGTGCACGCTGGCAAGCCGTGGGGCGGGCGGCTCTGATTGGGCGACTAGAAAGACCGGCGCGACCATCATCGAGACCATCACCGATGGGAAGATTGCATAGCGGACGCGCGCCAAACGAACAACCACGAAGCGAACGACGGACATGCGGTTCATGCGGGGAGGCACGCCCAATTATGGCAGAAGTTGTTTCCGGAGTGAAAACATGACTCAACCGCCGCCACGGATCGATGGCGGCACAATCGAATCCAGGCATCTAATTTCTGAAAACATCTGGCTTCCGAAAGCATCTGACTTCCGAAAGCAGCAGAAAGGAATGATAATGTTTCGCGGCATGAAATCATTCACCCGAATGACGGGCATTCCAGCTGCGGCAAGATTCGTTGCAGTCTTTCTATTCCTTGCACTCTCTATATTCTGTTTCGCTCAGACTCCGGAGCCCGCGCAGGCCGAGGCCCAGGTCCACCGCCTCATTCTGAAAGACGGCTCTTATCAGTCGGTCACCAAGTATGAGATCCAGGGTGATCGTGTTCGTTACTACAGCGCCGAGCGCGGCGAATGGGAGGAAGTTCCCAACGCGCTCATTGACTGGGACGCGACCAAGAAGTTCGAGCAAGGCAGCGTCGAAGGCGCTCCCAACGCGGAAGAGGTCGCACTCGACAAGGAAATTGAAGCCGAAACCAAGGCCGCGCAAGCGCGAACTCCGCAGGTCGCGCCCGGTCTACATTTGCCCGATGAAGGCGGCGTCTTCGTCCTCGATACCTATGAAAACCAGCCGCAATTGACCGAGTTGCAGCAAGCCGGAGGCGACCTCGACCAAAGTGCCAAGAAGAATATTCTGCGGTCGGTGTTCAATCCGCTGGGCGGCGCCAAGCAAGCCATCGAACTCCCGCGACCGCACGCGAAGGTGCAGGCGCACACTACGGTGCCTTCGGTCTACGTTAATATCGACGAGAGTGGGGGAGTGCCAGCGGTTGCGCAAGTTCCGGGCGATCCGCCGCCGCTCCCGCCGTCCGAGCGCTACAAGATTATTCGCGTCGACGTAAAAGGCAACAAGCGGACCGCTGGAGCCATCAAGATTGCGGTCACGGGAAAGAGGAAAACCGACGAACGATTCGTTGCAACTACAGTTACGGCCATGACCGGAGGCTGGGTGAAGCTCGCGCCCACCGAGCCGCTCTCAACGGGAGAATACGCAGTCGCCGAGATGCTGGGCAAAGACAGCATGAACCTTTATGTGTGGGATTTCGGCGTGAATCCGGCCGCGCCAGCCAACCCTTTTGCGCGGAATCCGGAGCCGGTCAATACACAGCCGAAAAGCGATCAGGAGCCGCAACTCCAGAAGCGGGACAAACAATCTCCGCCAAGCAACTTTACTGGAAAGCCATTCTGAGTTTTCTGCGGCGAGTGAATATCGGGGTCTTCTGGCGTCTTGCGGGACTACCCGCCACCTAGCGTTACACGCATCTCCTTCGTGTGCTTCTCGAAATCGACGGACACGACCTTCTCCCCATTCTTAAGAAACTCGCCAGAAACAGTTTTGGCTTCGTCGTACTGTTCTGCAATTGACCGCACTTCGAGGCGTAGAGTGTGGGTGCCAGCAGGGACCGGAATCGTGATTGCTTCTTTGACTCCTCCTCCCAGCAGCACCAGGCGTTTCTTGTGGCCGTCGTGGAGAGCATGCTCATACACGAGATGATCGTCGACCCAAACCGACAGGCTAGCGTCCGCGAAGTGGTTTTCGACACGTATCGCCACGTTCGAGTCGGCGAGTGCCGGAGTTGCGGACGGCACTTGTGACGTCTCCGGGGACTTCGGTACGGCGTTGGCCAGAACCGCCACGGCCCCAGTCTTGGCTGGCACAGGCTTCGATTTGATTTTCGGAGCCACAAAAGTCCTTTGAACTGCACGGGCCCCAACTTTCGAAAGGTCGGGAGAATCCGCTGGAGATGCCGCGGGAGCAATCGCAGCCACCTCACGGTCGGCCTTGGCCAGAATATCTTTCACAGCGTCGTGAGTTCCAGTTTCGAGCGGAGGCGCAACCGGGTTTTGGCGCGCGTTACTTTGCATCCGAACCTGCCGCCACGCAAAAAAACTCACGACCAGCGCCGCCAGAAAGAATGCAATCAATGGGCCGGCGAGCACGGACGACGAGTTGAACATCGACGGCCAGCCGCGAGGCTTTCCTTTGTGCGATGGCAAGTGCCAAGGCGACATGGACCGATTCCTGGACACAGGATCGTCAGACAGATCCTCCAGCTTCGTAGCTGCGTCGAGCCAGGTTCGGCGCCCATCAGACGGTGAAAACCAGAGTGTGCTCTTCCGAGCGGCCGGAGGATGCCGGCGCAGTTCCTGGAGATCAAGAGCAAATTCAATCCCGCGTTGATAGCGGTCGGCCGGGTCTTTGGCCAGGGCGCGAGTGATTACGGAATCAAGCGCAGGAGGCAGATCGGGAGACAATGCCGTAGCTTGCAGCGGGTCACGATTCGCCACTTTGAAGCACACGGTGGTTGCGCTGTTTCCCTGAAACGGGCTGAAGCCGGTCACCAGAGAGTAGAGGATGGCTCCCAGGGAAAACAGATCTGACCGGCCATCCACCTGCTGGCCATCGAGTTGTTCCGGAGACATGTAAGCCGGAGTACCAACCACCCGGCCCGGCAGGGTTATATGGGACAGATCCAGTTGCGCGATGCCGAAGTCCCCGATCTTGGCTTGTCCTTCTTTCGTGACCAGAATATTGGCGGGTTTGATGTCGCGATGGACGACGCCCTGAGCGTGCGCATAGTCGAGCGCTTCGGCAAGCTCCTGAATGATTTGCAACGCCGTAGCCACTGGCAGCTTTCCGTTTCCCGCGGCCAGCAGTTCGCGCAGCGTCTGGCCTTCGATGTACTCCATGACGATGTAGGGGTCGGAGGTTTCCGGCTCTTCGCCGACGTCGAACACGGTGATAATTCCGGGATGAAGCAGACGTCCCGCGGCTTGCGCCTCCACGAAAAAACGCTCACGAAACTCGCGCTGCTCCTGGACGCCACTTTGATGCAGCAGGATGGTCTTGATGGCGACAAACCGGTCGATCTTGGGATCGCGCGCTTTGTAGACGGTACCCATGGCACCGTTGCCCAATTCGGCGACGATCTCGTATCTGCCCAGAAGCTTGCCCCAACGAGTTTCCATCAAAGGTCCTGCGACGCGCAGGCTCTCCCCGCTTCAAGGGTATGCCTGATGGGCATGTCCCAAAGCACATATCCGCCGGACACGATTACGCCCGTAACGGCCGCCCAGGTAACGCCATCTCAGTTACCTTGGGAAGAAAGCTCGGTTGGTTCCGGTTATATTGCGAGGCAGTCATAGGTCCGCTTGGGTTGCGTTCACGCTGGCGGACCGGGCAAAGTTACGTTTCCATCAGGCCTTGTGAGGCAATGCCGATGTTGTCACGGGTCGAGTTCTTCACCGCATACATCATCTCGTCGGCCTGACGGATGATGTCGTGCGGGGTCTGCGCATCGTGAGGAAACGTCGCCAGGCCCATGCTGGCACGCACGTCGAGGTTTAGACCTTGCTCGGTGCAGAACGTCCCGGTGCGCAGAGAATCCTGCAGGCGTTTCGCGACGACCACCGCCTGGTCTTTGCTGGTTTGCGGCAGCAATACCACAAACTCGTCTCCGCCATAACGGAACGCAAAATCGATGAGCCGCAGTTGCGCTTTGATCAGATATCCAACTTCGGCGAGCAGCCGGCTTCCGACCAGATGGCCATGGGTGTCATTCACCGCCTTGAAGTGGTCGAGGTCGATGAAAATCACGCTGAACTGGTAGCCGAAGCGCGCCGAGCGGTAGGACTCGGTTTCCAGCGTCTTATGCAGATGCCGCGCATTGAATAATCCGGTGCAATCGTCGGTGATGGTGAGCTCTTGAATTTTCTCGACGGCCCTGGCGTTCTCGATCGAGATGGCGGCGTAATCGCACAAGGCCTGCAGGAAGAAAATCTCCTGCTCGCTCATTTCCACGTTGGCGTTGACCAACTGGATCACGCCCAAGACGCGGTGTTTCGAGCGCAGCGGTACACAGATCACCGAACGAGTGCGCTGTTGCGTAATTTCGTCAAGCCGGGACGAAAAGCGCGGATCGCTCTGCACGTCGGGCACAATCAGCACCTGACCGTGCCGTGCCACCCAGCCGGCAATTCCCTCCCCTACCTTAAGGCGTGCCTTCGACAGCACCTCGGCAGCGGCGCCCACCGCGATGGCGAAATAGAGCTCGTCCTTCTCTTCGTCGACCATGAGCAGCGACCAGGTGTCGGGGCGGAAATATTCCGCCATTTTTTCCATGATGGTCTGCAGAATGGAATCGAGGTTGAGCGACGATGTCAGCGCTTTAGCGACATCGTGAAAAATGGTCAACTCTTGCGACAGGCGAATTGGGGATGTGCCCGCGGCCTCCGGCATGTACTCCTCTAATGTACGGGTTAGCTGGATAAGAAATTATAGATTTGTCCTCGGTGCGGCGGCAATGAACGTCGGTAACCAGTGCCAGTCACGCCAACTCGCCCGCCCGGAAGCACGGGTTGGGCAGCCCATTCGAGGCGCGGGGATGCGGTCGAATCTAAAGATCGTTAGCCAAAGCTTGTATCCAGCAATCGTCTCTGGCGATCGCTTCCGGCGATCATATAGCGATCATATCCGAGGATCTACGGGGCCAGGATCAGCCGATCCAGTTCCTTCCCAATTTCCGGCGCACTGCGGTCCCAGTAGTGGGTGTGGGCACCCAGGCCGATGCACATCTCGGTGCAGGCGCGCGGGAAGCTGTGGTGAGCGCGGTCCGGATCTTGCGTGGGATCGCCGGTGGCATTCCGTTGCAGCCATTGGCCAACCCACAGAGACCGGCCGATGTAGTCGCCGCTGCGATAAGCGTTGGTCCAGTGGGTCGCGTTCATCTCGTCGGTTCGCGGCAGCGGAGACTCGATCTTTGGCGGCGGAGCCGCGGCCACGCCCAGCGGCTTCAGAGAATTGTCTGGAATGTCAGAGACCCACCAATACAGGTGTGGGAAGAAGCGGTTCAGCAACTGCCGCAGTGGACTGCCCATGGAAAACACGCAGATGGGAAGTTTCCGCGGCACACCGGGAATATGCTTCGTGCGGAATTCATACGGATCCAGATCTGGGTCTGGACTATCCTTGGCCGAGCGCTCCAGGTAGCGCAACAGATCGGTGGTCACCATCGATCCCAGGCTATGGGCAACGATGATCAGCTTCGTATAGGGGCGGCCCTGCTCATCGCGATAAGCGGCGATGTAGCGGAGCAGCGAAACGCAACGTTCGTCAATGCGGGCGCGGGGAGTCTCCTGCAGCGGAGAAGTGCGCAGATAGTTGTCGACGTCGAGAATGGCGTCAAGCACGGTGGTAAGGGTTTTCAGAATGACGCCTAATACGGCTGTTCCCGAAACCACGATTGCCAATCCGGTCCTTTCGATGAGCGGCAGCGTCAGATGGCTGGCGGAATTGACGTATTCCCGAAGACCCCATAAACCCCAGGTCGTGTGCAACACGAGCCAATCGAGAAGAAAAAACACCAAAGGCACGGGTACGATGACGAACCAGAGCAGTCGCGTGAGAATCGCGATATTGTCGAGACCTCGCGAGAGCCATTCACCGAGCGAGCGAATGGGTTCGGAGACCGCGCCTTCGGTCCACTTGGGCACCACTTCAAAAAAGATGGACGGAAGCACGGCCCATACAAGCAGCAAGAGGCTCAGCAGGAATGCTCCCATGGTGACCAGCAGCCCAGGCGTCACGCTCACCAGTAGCAGACCTCGCAGGTAGCTGCCCCAAAACTTTTCCGGCGGAGCCTTTGCCGGCGCGTCCTTACTACATTTAGGTTCGGTATAGGGCGGCTTGATCCAAGTCTCCACCTCAGTGATCGAGGGGATCACTTTCGAAGGCCAACTGGAGGAAAGTCCCGAATTCGCGTCGCACACCGTGACCTCGTCGAAAGCCTTTAACCGGTCGGAGCCGCCGGCCAGAACTCCGCTCCACAGGACGCTGGTCACAATCACGAAAAGGATCGCGGGAACGGCAAAGGCGAAGCGGCCGGTTCTAAATGCGGCATGGGCTCGGGCGGCGCGAAGTTTTCCTTGTTCGTCAGATTGATCGATGCCGAGCTTGCACAAGATGCTCAACAGCCAACTGAGAAAAGCGGAGCCCAGGCAGAAAATCCAGGTCAACAAAAGCTCGCCGAAAATCCACTGTGCCGCCCAGAGAGAAGCCGTCGACACCTGACTGTTGCCGATGTGCGGAGTGGCTGCGGCGTGAGGTACAAGGTAAAACAAAAACCAGGAAACATTAACGAGGTAGAGGATGACAGCCAGGGTTAACGCACCTGGACGAAGCGGATCGTATTTCCACGCGATCCATACAAGTACAAGACCGGCCGCGATCAGCCAGGACAGTAATAAGAGCGTTTCAGAAAACGGAATCGGGAGGGCTCCCGGTATCGGAGTAGTAAGCGCGGGAAGAAAGATGCATCTGTACAGGCAGTTCAGCCCGCACAACAGAAGCACGCCCAAGCCCGTTCCAAAGATAGGCACCAGCGCCCAAAAGAATGGCCGCGAGGGCGAGCCCTTCTGCCGCAGCAGCCAGAACGTGACGCCCAGACTCAGCAGTGACGAAAGAGCAAGCGCAACCGGGCGCAATCCAGCCCAACCGTGTGTCTTGCCGATAAATGTGCTGCCAGAGATTTCCAGCAGGATCAGGTTCAGGAAGGGGATCCACATGATCAGCAAACGAATCGAGGTGGCGTGAACGGAAGACTCGACGCGCCAGCGCCACACATTCTTGGGCTTCGCCGCCTTTTTTTCGGCCTTCTCGGCCTCCTCTGCGATCTTCGCTCCTTCATGCTTGATTTTCTTTTCTTCTTCTTTTTTGACCTCCGCTACTCTGTCCTGGGCCTTCTGCGATTCCGCTTTAAGGTTCTCCGCTTCCACCCAGTAAACCGCCTGCAAACTCAGGCTGGCGAGATGAAACAACAGCTGGTAAAAAGCAAAGAAAAAGCTCACGATACTGCTCTGCGGCTTGCTGAGGTCCGAGTAATGGGCGTCGTAGATGTGGACCGTCGCCGCCGGAGAACTGGCCGCACGCCCCCCTTCGAGACGCACCGTCTGAAAATCGCGATCGACCTCGCCTTGGTAGCCTGACACCTGCGTGAGCATGAATTGGTAGCCAAATTCGCCGCGGTCCGGCTCGTCGGCCCTGAGCTCGTTCTTGTCATATCCATAGGGGACAAAAGCCGCATCTTCTCTGGCTTTGGCGAGATATCCACGGCGTTCATCGAAGATGCTCCAAGCCCGGGACAGCCAGTTTCCCTCCTTACGGTAGTTCGCGTCGCTCGAGGCCTCGGGAGGCGCCTGCACCGGACGCAGCGGAACGTCAATCGCCTTTGTGGCGAAGCCGGAATAAGGACAAGCGGGCGGCGGAGGATCGTCCTTTCCCCTGACGACCCTGTTTCTGCCTATCGACAGCAACAGCGTGGAAACAGCGTCGGCGGACGCTCCCGGCAAATGCTGGCCTACGCCGTGGATTGCAATGACGGCAACGCGAGGGTCGTCGCGGTTGGGGTTGCGATTGGGGTCAGCGTGCGTGGCATGAGTCGCATGCGCAGAATCGGAATGACCAGTCTCCAAGTTCACACCTCAGAGTGAGATCCTGACAGTGCCTGGGCCCGTGAGCTTTGCT
>PMSZ01000462.1 GCA_003168235.1 Acidobacteriaceae bacterium | reverse complement strand
GGCAGGAACTTGAGCGCAACGAAACGGCCGAGTTCGGTATCCTCAGCCTTGTAGACCACACCCATCCCTCCGCCGCCAAGTTTTTCGACAATGCGATAGCGCGAGATGGTTTGGCCGATCACTGCAGCCGAATCCTACGTGGATGAAACGGGCAAGTCAATGAAGGCCATGGGGTTGGCGGGGGCTAAGCAGGATTGTTGGCGATCACATTAGCCAGAGGGAGGAGGAGGGGGGCACCTAACAGGCCGGTGCCCCATTCAAGCCCGGTTTTGGCTTGAGTGGGAGCGTCCCGACCGCATGCGGCGAATCCTCTCCAACCATCGACCGCCGAGCCACCGATTTTTCATCACATCCAACTGTGATCGCCATCACAGACACGCATCTCGCTCCAATGCGACAATCAAAGCCTGATCGATATGCTCGCGAGTTGCGCCCGTTTACCAAAACGGGGATTTGGCCCTTTGCATCGTAAGCCATTGGTTTATAAATACTTTAGCCCAAGTCTTTTAGAATCAAAGACCGAAGCAAGAATTTCCCGCTAACCCCATGATTCGTATAGACCAGGGGGAGGGGGGGTGGAGGTACCAAAGAGTAAACATCGGTCCGACCAAGCCGGTCCGACCGAGCCGCGGCGCGGCGAGTTTCAACCTGACCCGCGACCGGAAGGCATCCAGGCTTGCGCGAATTAACCGGTGTGTGAGAATACTGATTCTCACTCTATGCCCACTTTTGCCGCCATCGACATCGGGTCCAACTCTGTTCGCCTCAAAATCTCGCGCCTGCATGCCGGACGCCTGAAAGAAATTCATGAAGACCGCGAAGTAACGCGGTTGGGCGAAGGCGTCTTTGGCGGCGGTCTGCTTTCGCCCGAGGCGATGACGCAAACCGTGCAGGTGTTGCGTCGTTTCCATCGCGCCATGCAGGAGTGCGGCACCGACTCGGTGCGAGTCGTGGCCACAGCGGCGTTGCGCGACGCCCGCAATTCCCGGACGTTTGTTGAATGGGTGCGCTCAACCACAGGCTGGACAATCGAAATCATTTCCGGACTGGAAGAAGCCCGTCTCATTCATCTCGGCATTATTTCCGCCACCAGGCTCGGCGCACACAGTGTTTTGCTGGCGGACCTCGGCGGCGGCAGTTGCGAGCTCACGCTCTCGCGCGACGGACAACTGCGCGATACAGTGAGCTTGCCGCTTGGCGCTGTGCGGCTGACCGGTGAATTCCTCAAGCATGATCCGCCACGCAAGAACGAACTGAAGCGTCTGCAGGAGTTTGTCACCCGCGAGATCGCGCGCATTCAAGGACGGGTGAAGGCCGCCCGGGTTGGAGCCGTCATTGCCACCTCCGGCACCGCCGCCGCACTGGTCGGTCTCGCCAGCCGTCTGGCTCGCGCCAAGAAGTTCCGCAAGGTCACGCGCACTTCGAACCCTGCTTCAAACCTTGTTTCAAAATATGCTACCCGCGAAATGGTGCGCCGTATCGCTAAACAAATGACGCGCCTCACTTTGGAGCAGCGGCAAAAAGTCCCGGGAATCGGTCCGCGCCGTGCGGAAATCATATGCGCCGGTGCGCTGGCTTATGCGGAGTTGCTGGAGCGCTGCCATCTCCCTGGATTTCGTTACTCACCGCTAGGACTGCGCGACGGCATCCTGGCCCAGATGGCGGCCGATTACGATCGCAGCACGCGCTCCGGTCGGGCCATCGAGTCGGAACGCTGGGAATCGATCAAGCGCGCTGTCGAACATTACCGCGTCGATCTGCACCATGCCTTGCAGGTTCGCGATTCAGCGCTGCTGCTGTTTTCTTCGCTCAAATCGGTGCATCAGCTTCCCGCAGAGTATCGCGAATGGCTCTCAGCTGCGGCCATGCTCTACGAAGTAGGAGACTACGTCAACCGCAACGGCCATCACCGACACACCTACTACATCATCGCCAATTCGGAAATTCTTGGTTACACGCCGCAACAGCGACGGATCATCGGCTCGATAGCCCGCTATCTGGGGAAATCGCGCCCCGCGCCCGGAGATGGCCCGCTGAGTTCTCTGAGCCTCGAAGAACAGGAGGACGTGACCAAAGCGTCGGTGCTGCTGCGCATCGCCCGCGCTTTGAATATGGGGAGAAGCCAGTCGGTAGCTAAGGTTGTAGTTTCATCGCGCGGCGGACGCGTCACCATGAAACTGACGCCGCGCGGCAAAGCCAGCGTTGACCTGGAAGTCTGGTCGATTGAAAAAGACGGCGCCTACTTCCGCGAAGTCTTTGGCCGTGAACTTTCGGTGGCCGCGGCGTGAAGCGCGCGCAGAATGCGCGGCGTAATGCACCAACTGAGCGATCCGGAATTCCGCCGCATTTCAACTTTTGCCACTGCGCCTTTTTTCAACTCTACTACCGCTTCGCAGCCACTGTCGCTGATCACGCGTCCCAGAAACTCGCGCAAGTTCGGATTATGCCCCACCACCAGCATCGAATCCTGCCGCGCATATTTCTCCAGCATTTTCTGGAAATCGGAAAACCCAGCCTGTGGCCGCAGAGCGTTCTCGATCACCAGTTTGCCTTCGTGTCCCATCTCGTTGCCTACCAGCGCCGCGGTTTGCGTGGAGCGCTTCAGAGGACTCGAAACAATAATCTCCACTTGTACGCCGAGCGCCGCCAGCGCCCGGCCGATGTATCCGCATTGCTCGATGCCATCTTTGTCTAAGCCGCGCTTCTCGTCCTTCTTCGCGCTGCTCAACTGTTGCCCGGCGCTGGCGTGGCGCAAGAAATATAGAAACATATGGCGCGACTATTCCTTTCCGATCAAGGCCCTTGAAGCGCGTCTGGGAGCCACAGATGGAATCTCTTCGATCGTCTTCGTGCCTTCCGCCAAGCCCATGAGAAAGTCCTGTGAACTGAATGCTGCGGGACCGCGAGGTGGTTTCTTGCTTCGTCCGCGTAACGATTGCCAGGGACGCAGATAGCGGCCATCGCTTTGCAAAAATCTGGCTTTCACGTTGTCGGCGAAATACGCTGCCAGAATCTCATGCCGCACCCGGTCGCGCAGCAGCGGGTTCTTCAGCGGGAACAGCACCTCAACCCGCTCGTGCAGATTGCGATTCATCCAGTCGGCGCTGCCCAAGTAGACGTCGGGTTCGCCCCCGTTCTCAAAGCAAAAGATGCGGCTGTGTTCCAGAAATCGGCCGACAATGCTGCGCACCCGAATGCGATCGCTGATACCGCGAATCCCCGGCCGCAAGGCGCACATGCCGCGCACGATCAACTCAATGTCGACTCCCGCCTGGGATGCGCGGTACAGGGTCTGGATAATATTTACATCGAGCAGCGCGTTCATCTTGGCGACAATGCGCGCCGGACGCCCCTCGCGAGCGTGCTCCGCCTCACGTTCAATCAAGCCGATGCATTTCTCGGCCAGATCCAGCGGCGCAACCAGCAGCGGCCCGTAGCTAGGGTTCTCTGCGTAGGCGGTCAAAAAACTGAAAACATCGTGGACGCCGCCGGTGATCTCCGGATCGGCGGTGAGCAAGCTAAGGTCGGTGTAAATGCGAGCGGTCGTCGCGTTGTAATTTCCCGTGCCCAGGTGCGCGTATTGGCGCGTCACTCCATCCGGATCACGCCTTGCCAGCAGGCAAAGCTTGCAGTGCGTCTTCAGCCCCACCAATCCGTGGAAGACCTGCACCCCGGCGTCTTCCAGGTCGCGCGCCCAGCGAATGTTCGACGCTTCATCGAAGCGCGCCTTCAGTTCCACCACCGCCGTAACTTCTTTGTGCGCCGCGGCTGCCATGAGCGCGGGAACGATCAGCGAATGCTCGCTTGTCCGGTAAAGCGTCTGCTTGATGGAGAGCACGCGCTCGTCTTCCGCGGCCGATTGAATGAACGACATCACCGTGTCGTACGAATCGTAGGGATGGTGCAGCAGAACGTCGTGGCGGCGCAGCTCTTCAAACAGGTCGTGCGATTTCGCGGTCAGGCGCAACTCGCGCGGCACGTAGACGCGAAACTTCAAATCCGGCCGCTCCACTCCGTCGTAAATGTTGAAGAGACGCGAAAGATTGACCGGGCCGTTCACGGGAAAAATCTGCCAGGGATCAATCTCGAAAACCGTACCCAGGCGCTCGATGATCTCCGGGTCGGCGCCAGCCTCGATTTCCATCCGCACCGCGTCTCCCTTGCGGCGGTTGTGTAATTCCGCGCGCACCGATTCCAGCAGATTGCGCGATTCTTCTTCTTGAAGATAAAGATTGCTGTTGCGCGTAACGCGGAAGGCGGCTGAGGAAACAATGTCGTAACCTTTATACATCCGCACCGCGTGATGCACGACCAGATCGGCGAGAAAAATGAAATCGACCGTTCCCTCCGACGGCAAACGAACCAGCCGTGGAAGCGCGCGCGGAACCGTCACCACTCCGGTATATGTGAGCGACGAGCGACGCCGCCGGCGCAGCAGCAGCGCCACACAGAGTGCTTTGTTGATCACACGCGGAAATGGATGCGCGGGATCGACCGTGACCGGAGTCAGCAGCGGATCGAGCTCGCGTTCGCAATAGTCGTCCACAAATGCGCGTGCCGTGTCGTCCAGTTCGTCGATTCCGAGGACGCGAATTCCCTGCTCCGCCAGTTGCGGACGCAAGCGGTCGTTCCAGCATGAATATTGCTCTTCGACAAATTCGTGGGTCGCCTGTTTGATCAGCTCCCGCTCCTCCGCCATGGTCATGCCGTCGTCGGTAGTGGAGTTGTGGCCATCTTCGAGCTGCTGCAGCAGACCTCCGACTCGGACCTCAAAGAATTCATCGAGATTGCTGGCGGAAATAGCGAGAAACTTGACGCGTTCCAGCAGTGGGTTCCGCAGATCGTCCGCTTCTTCGAGCACACGCCAGTTAAATTTCAGCCACGACCCTTCACGGTTCAGAAGCGGCGCGCGATCACTCGATTTTTGCCTGACCATATTTGCCGGACCCGTCGTCAAGGTGGAACGTCCACTTCTTACTGCGGCATGTTCGTGCGGCGTGTACTGTTGAGTTTTCTTCCTTGTTGCGGCGGCGAAATCGACGCCTGCAGACTGCTGCTGCCGATTGCAAAAGGAACCCATCCCTGGGCGCAGGAACGGGGAGACCGCAGCCTTAAATAGTATAACAACCCTCCACTTCGGCACCGGTTTCGTTTTGGTGCTGCAACTCTGTGCACTCCTCAAGTGCTCGATCGACTGGCCGGCTCCACCCTAAGTCGCTGAAGACACATATCTTAGCGTCCGCGAGACACCAGCAGGGGAATGGAAAGTCGCGTGCATGTCTTTAATGTGGATAATGTCTATTAGTATGATTTACATTATGGAATAACAGTTAACCATCGGACGGGAAGCTCGTCGTAGCCTTCGCACTTCCGGCAACCGGTTCAATGGCTTTTGCTACTCCCCCGAGATGTGTCAGTGACCAAAAACAAAAAGGAGAGATTTATTTTATGAAGTCAGCCCCACGCATGTTGTTAACTATCCTCGCGCTGACGGCACTCTCAGCCGGCGCCTGGTCTCAAACCACCAATTCGACTACGGCAACGCCGGCAAAGCCTGCACAAAAGAAGGCCGTTGCCAAGAAGGCGGCGCCGCCGGCTGTGACCGCGGCCGACGTGCAGTCGCTGAAAGACGCTCTGGCCGCGCAGCAGCAGCAGATCCAGAAGTTGAGCAATCTCATCGAGAGCC